>NZ_JBFPKO010000033.1:0-58163 GCF_040948765.1 Paraburkholderia sp. BR10923
CATAACTTTCGACGACTGCGCATCCGCTTCGAACGGCTTGCATTCATCCATGAAGCCTTCATGAAAATTGCCTGCTGCATCATCTGCTGGCGAAAGCTGAAGAACTCATTTTGTTATCGCCTCTAAGGAGCTACCTAAGGTCTTCGCGGTGGACCGTGCCGCTCATCGCGATTGCGATCTATGCCGTGGCGAAGCCTGTGGCTGAAATGGTAGGCAGATGGATGAGCAGCCAAGAGGGTTGTGTCGCAGTAAGACGGGAGCGACGAGAAAATGCGATATCCAAAGAACACCTTATGAAACGAGCGAGTAGAACTGCTGTGCAGCGGGCAGCGGGATTGTACCCCGGCATTTCATCTGCCCTTTCTTGATCATGTGCATGGTCTCAATGCCATTGAGAATAACGCGAGCGCAGTCAAAGTCCTTGAACCCCTGCATCGGCCGAGTGATGCGTTTGATGGCCCCGATGGTCCTGTTCGAACACGTTGTTCAATTACTTGACTTGACGAATCTTGATGGGCGTCTCGCGCTCGGCATTCACCGCATGAAGCGCTGCCAGATTGGAGCCGCTCTTGTCGATGGTCGCCTTCTCGGGCGAGCCGTTCTGACCGATTGCCTTTTCAAAAAACCGCCGGGCAGCAGTCCTGTCCCGCTTGGCTCTAGACAGAAAGTCGATGGTGTTGCCCGCCTTGTCCACGGCGCGATAAAGATATTTTCACGAGCCTTTGACCTTGATATAACTTTCATCCATGCGCCAACTCCTGCCCACCGGGCGCTTGTGCTTGCGAAATGTCTTTTCGAAGCAGAGGTCAAACACAAACCGAAACCGCAAGAGGGCCGCGGCGTGCGGCCCGGTTGCGGGCTTAACGCGTAGCGACATACATTACGATTTCAAAACCGAGGCGTACGTCGGTGTAGCTCGGAGTCGTCCATTGCATACGTGCTTTCTCCTTCGGTTGAAACAGCGGTTGGAACAGCGTTGCGCCGGCGGCCCGGCGAAATTTCGTGCCCGGTCTCGACAGCAGCCGGCATCTTCATCGTGGGCACAGGCAAAGTTTTGGCAACCTCCCTCAGTTATTTCATGTATGACCTATCAGCCTTTTCGGCAATGTCTGTCTTCCTTGCCTCGTTCAGATTGAAACCGATTGCTGCAGTTCTTCCATTAGCGCCAATCGGTTTCGGCAAATGCGTCAGTTCGTGGGCACCCAAGATTCAGGGTCGTCCTTGGCACGAAGAATTCTTTCCGCGTGCCACGCTCCACCGCTGAATGGGCCGAAAACGTGGACGGCCTTTCCGACCACGTGCGG
Organism: Paraburkholderia sp. BR10923; assembly: GCF_040948765.1. Classification (NCBI taxonomy): domain Bacteria; kingdom Pseudomonadati; phylum Pseudomonadota; class Betaproteobacteria; order Burkholderiales; family Burkholderiaceae; genus Paraburkholderia; species Paraburkholderia sp. BR10923. The sequence continues at coordinate 1,305 of NZ_JBFPKO010000033.1, forward strand.
AACGCTCAGGTGAGCCTGGTCGGCAGCCGAAGTGTCAACGAGCACAGGGGCTCCGGTCTGAGGTTGGATGGTGATTTGCAACGTGCCTACCGAAGTGACAATTCCGTAGATTTGGCTGGGCAGAGGTCCCGGCGGAGTAGTCGGGGGCGGGACTACGACGGGGGCGAGCGTCCCGCCCGGAGCGAAGATGTTCAGGGCTGCGAAGCTGGCCACAAAGACCTTGCCATTGGCGACAGTGGGCACGATGTTGGCGTTGGCGCCGTTGCGAGGCCAGGAGCCGGCGACGGACGAGAAGATCGGTGTTGTGCCACCTGAGGCGTCGAAGGCGTATAGGGTCACGTTGGCCGGCGCAGTAGTGGAGGTGGGGCGACCGACGGCCCAGATGATCGCGGACCCGGATGTTGTGCCGTTCGATGAAACCGTCGTGAAAAAGCCACCATCCTGGCCGGATTGGATGCTAGAAAACGATTTTTCCAGTTGCAGCGTCGCCGTTGCCGGAACCTTCCATAGTTTGATGCTTCTGCCGCCACTGCTGACAACGCGGCGGACGCCGTCCGATCCCATAAAATACGATGGGCCGCACCAGCAGGAACCGAAATCGGCGATGGAAACCGCTCTGCCGGAGTCGTTGTGACCCATCGAGGCCCGGTTGATGAGGTACAGACGGCCGCGCTTTCCGCCGGCAACGAGCGTAGAAGCCGATTGTCCGGGGATGTCCGGTATAACCATGGCCCCACCGGAACCGAAATCGTCGTCCGTTTCATCTAGCGATGCGACACCATTAGTACCTGAAGGGGTGAAATAGTCCTGCAAGGTGGTCAAGTCGGTAGAGAGCCTCACCACGCTTTCCTGGATGTTCTTTGGAGGAGCGTAGGTCGTACCAGACGGGTCTGAGTTCCCGGTGACAGCGTACAGCACCCCCGACGGACCTGCGGCAATGCCATACCCGGACATCCAGATCGATGACAGAAAAAATGTGTTGGGTGAAGTCGACAGCTTGTCCATCAACTGATTCGCAGGCAGCGGTGACAGCGTGCTCGCCTTCCATCCCAACACCCAGCCTCTCGACTCATCGGCGCGTATGTCGCAGAAGCTGCCGAAAGCGGCGTAGACGTTTCCGTTCGCCAGAAGAAGACCGGCACGCTGCCGGCTGAACTGTGCGGCGAAATGGTGGGTCGTGCCGTCCGTCAGGGTATGCGAAGCCGAGACCGAGGTCGGAGAACCCGCTTTATCAGCCAAGGTGGTGATGTCAAGAGCGTGGAGCCAAAAGGTCAGCGTGTCGCTTACCAGCTTGTACGAGACCACATATAGCGTTTGGGTGCCCAGATCGATCACCGGCGTGGAGTTGATTCCCACGGTCGGGCCGTTGTTGTCACAGCCGCCGGGAAGCCTCGATCGCGGTACCGGAGTCCCGAGGTTCCGTTGGAGGAGCAGCTTGCCCGTGGAAGCCGAATAGGCGTAAATGTTGTTGGCTTCGGTGGCGACGTATACGACATCCTGCGTTGTCCCGCTTACGCTCAACGCTGAAACAACCAATGGCTGCGCGTCAACCCAGTCGTTCACAGGGTCGCCGAGCTTGATTGCATGCAAGACGCCGAACGAACCGGCTCTGACGTTGGAAGGGGTAAGGGTCGTCTCGTTCGAATTCCAACCAGTACGATTCGTGTCGCCATGATAGGTCAACACGTTCGCGGACGTGGCTGCCAACGTATTGATCGGAGATGCCGTCGCGGCAGGAGCTAAGTCGGTGACTTCTGGAGATAAAGGCTGTCCAGCTGACTGCCCGGACGCGACGGACATCCAGGCACCTAAAAAGACGGCGGCGAACAGATAGGATAGGAACGAAAAATGCCTTGCCGAAACTGCGCCGGATTCTTCGTTGTTAGTATTGAGCTTCGCGTTTTTCATGACAGGTCCTGCCTTCTTTCCAAGGACGTTATGCAGCAGTTCGCTAGACGCGAAAATCTTCGCGTTTGATTAAACTTATTTCGTAAGCAACCCTGCGCCAGTCAGGACATAGTTGGCGTCCGCCATCCACCGTACGTGGGGGCTTCCGCGCTGAATTGCTGGCGCACCGAATCGGGCGCGCGCCGCGCACCCGGGTGCTGCCGCGTGGTGTGGGCCAGCGCCGCCGCCTTACGCCGCACAGACCGGCAACGCGCATCAGGCGCGCCGCGCGCTTGCGTCCCACATGCAAGCCCTCGCGGGGCCAATCGCATTTCTCTCAAAACTGGCCTCACGTCGCTGGATTCACGATGAAATTGCACCTGCGAAAAGATCGCGCCGTCAGCCGCGCAGGTGGTAAGCCGTTCCTGCGCGGCTGTATTTCAGCAGTCTGTTAGTCAAGACGCCCGAATGCGCCTGGATTACCGTTCGATATCGATGGGCATTCCGTCGCATCGCCCGCCAGAACTACCGGTTCCAATTCGCGGAACTTTATTTTTCAGCTCCCGCTGAGCTGGTCTATGCTCAAGGAGTACGAAACGCTCCTCCGTAAACCCAGCCGAGGAACTTGCTGAGGGGGCCTATCATCATGAAACTCGCGCTATATGTCGCCATCTTCAGTGCGCTGTTCGGGGTCCGGCTGGCGCAAGCCGCCTGCCCCGACGACGCCGTCTTCATCGGTCTGAATGATCAGATTCGCGGTTACTCCTTGCGCGCCAACGGAGCGACCAAGCCCTGCCAGGTGCTGGAAGGGCCGCGCACCACCTTCGGCACTGCTCGGGCGATCGCCTTCAGCAAGAACGACTTTTTTCACGTCGCGCAGTTTCTCACCAACGGCACCGTCGCCATCTTTCCGCCGAAGGCCGAGGACAATGCGGCGCCCAGTCGCTCGTTCACGTTGCCGGGGAATGATCTGGTGAGCATCGCGGTGGATTCCCACCTCAACGACTTCATCTTGAGCATTCGCGCCGGGGCTGGCCCGCTCTTTGTCGCTCCCGTCAACAGCACTGGGTTGCTGCTCCAGCCGATTGTCATTTCTGACCCATCTCCAAATCTCCGGGTGTACGTGAGCCTTGCCGTCGATAACGAGGACAATCTGCTGCTTGCGGGTTATGACGACCGGGGAGCGGCGATCATCGATACGCTTGGCACGGCCCGGAGCCTCACCTCCCCGGCGCTTCTGCGCAGCCTCACTGGTAGCAACACCGGGCTGCTGGCGGGTGGGGAAGGTGGGGCAGCATCCAACAACCTGACGATCGCTGTCGATCCTCGTACGAACGAATTGTTCGTCTACAACACGACCACAGACCACACGCAGATCCAGGTGAGCGTTTTCGCCGCCGGGGCGAGCGGCAATGTGCCGCCGGTGCGGACGATCAGCGGTCCAGCCACAGGAATCACTGGGCCTGGCTTTCCGGGCGCCAACAAGATCAGCGTCTCCTCCGACGGGCGACTCTTTGTTGCCGAGCCGAACAGGCGCATTCTCGTGTTCGCGCCGGGAGCGACCGGCAATGTGGCGCCGTCTCAAGTCATCGAGGATTCCACCCCCGGTCCCGCCGACCAGGGAGGGATCGCGGTCCAGTCCTCCGGCCGCTGCCGATAGCCGCATGGCGGTCCCAGATCGGCGCGGGGTGTAAACCCCGCCGCGGCACGACGCCCGCTTTCATGATGGATATCTGCTGCGCACAAGTTCGGGGTCCCCATCGATCTTGGGATCCTCGTCGGCAATGGATCACGCGCAATCAAAGAGCCATGACGCCATCTATGCGGGCTGATGGAACACCGGGCTCGCGCCAATGTGGATTTCCCGTCGACGATCAACGAATCAGAGCAAAATACCTCTGTTCGCGAAAGACCGCTTCATGTAATGGATCGGACTTTTGAGTGGCCGTCTGCGCTTGGGTGCGAATGTCCGTAGATGGCCGATCCCTGCCTGACGCGGCCGGTCGTAGCCCACCCTCTGCGGCCCTTCACCGTTCTCTAGCCAATGTCCGCTTGAGAGCCAACCGCGGACCATGCTGCGTGTTCAAATCCAGAAGTAGTTAATGCTCTCACGCCACTTGGGTATTGCCTATGCCGTCGAGGAAGAGGTCCACCAGGTGGGCAACGCGCGATTTCGACGAGCCGCCTTGCTCGATGGCAAGAGAAATCGCCGTGACCATACAAACCAGATCGTCGAAAGAGACGTCCTTGCGAACAGCCCCCGACTTCTGGGCACGTTGGAGCAGTCGGCGTCCCTCTTCACGTCCCGCGTGACAGCCAGGCGTATCTTCCTGGAGTACCGTTCCCAGCAACGCCGCTAGCCCGCGATAGTGACTCGCGTGGTTCACGAGTTCCTTGACGAATGCACGTATGGAAGCGCTCGGCTCGAGCTTGTCATCCCGTGCACGGCTCGCCTCGGCGAGCGACAGGAGGCGCTCATCACTCGTCGCCGCGAGGAGCGCATCGCGCGTCGGGAAGCGACGATAGAGCGTGCCGATGCCCACCTTGGCACGCTTGGCTATATCGTCGAGCGAAGCCTCAGCGCCACGTTCGAGAAACACTTCGTCAGCCGCTTCGAGGATGCGTTCCCGGTTGCGAGCTGCGTCGGCACGCAGCGGCGCTTCGTCGGTCGGGAAAAACTTGCTCTTCATTTTGCCGTGATTCCTCTTGAAAAGTGGATGATGCCTCCATATACTAAGTGGAGCAACACTCCACTTAACCAGAGGTAGATATGACAAAGCGATTCGAAAACAAGATTGTGGCAATTACCGGCGGCACTGAAGGCATTGGCTTGGCAACCGCCCGGCTCTTCGCGAACGAAGGCGCGCGGGTCTACGTCACTGGTCGGAGGCAGGATCGACTTGACGAAGCAGTGGGGGAAATCGGTAACGGCGCCGTTGGCGTTCAGGGGGATGCCAGTAACCTCGCCGACCTTGACCGACTCTATGAGCGCATCCAGCGCGACTACGGCAAGCTCGATGTTGTTTTTGCAAACGCTGGCGTCTCGGAAAGCGAGCCACGACCGCTGGGAATGATCGATGAGGACAGCTTTGACCGTCTCTTCGGCCTGAACGTGCGTGGTCTGCTATTCACCGTGCAGAAAGCCTTGCCGCTGATGTCGTCAGGTGGCGTTGTCGTCCTTAACGGCTCGGTTGCGGGCAGCAAAGGCTTTCCGGGCCAGTCGCTTTACAACGCGAGCAAAGCTGCAGTGCGCTCGTTCGCACGAAGCTGGACGAGCGACCTGAAGGAGCGAGGTATTCGTGTAAACGTGGTCTCGCCGAGCGGAACCGAGACACGCCCGATGCGTAGCTACCTCGACGCACGTCCGGGAGTCGAAGATGTGTTGAAGCAGCTGGTGCCAATGGGACGCCTGGGGCAACCGGATGAGATCGCGCGTGCTGTTCTTTTTCTGGCATCAAACGAAAGCACCTACATCGCGGGCGTCGAACTCTTCGTGGACGGTGGGTCACTCGCGGTTTGAGCCCCCAAGCACCATTCCGTCGCTCTCGCCGGACATACGGCCGATTTGTGCAGCGGCTGAACGACGGTCCGCTTGTCTGCGTCCTGCGGACGCTCGCGTCAGGATGACGATGGTCAGCTCCTGGCCGTTCTGGTACTAGTCAAAACGAACCACCGTATCGCACGGAGTATTCCGTGGGCCTCTTCAACCAAGGCGCCGTGAACACACAAGACCGCGACCGAACTCACCGCGGACGACTGCAAAATAGGCGCCGGTATCCGCCTACTTCAGTGCTCGACCTGCCAGCGCAGCACCGGATGTGTCGCGCCCGCCGGCATCACCCATGCGCCATCGCTGCCGAAGTTCCAGCCGACGAAACTCCTCGGATCGCTCATCTGCGCGGTGGTCAAGCCGTTCGAAGCCGACAGATTGCCGCCGCTTTTTGCTTGTCCAGTCGTTTCGGTATTCCAGTAGACGTCGCTGCCGAGTCCTGTGCAGTATGCTGCAGACGCCGCCCACCGTCACAAGGTTGAACGCGGAGACGTTGCCTGTCGCGAACGACTCCGTGATGGTTCCGGTGTTGTTGTTGACGAGGCCACCGGACGAGCCGCGTGACTCGTTAGCCGCAACGTTGCCGGTCGCGTAGGACTGGGTGATCGTGCCTAGATTGCTATAGACGAGGCCGCCGCCGCCGGAGTCGGCCGTGACCTTGGCGCTGCTGCCGGAGCGCGCGATCGTTCCATAGTTGGTGCCGACGAGACCACCAAGCGTCGCGCCGGCGGCATTGGTTGCCGGCGCGATGTAACCCGAGGTGAACGTATTGATGATCAGGCCGTGATTGCTCATGGCGAGAATGCCGTCGGACCTGTAAGACGGCGCATAGGTGCCCGACTGTGCGTTCAGGACGTTCACGTCCCTGACCGCGCCGTTCGCGGCAATATCGCTAAACACAGCGTCCGTGTCGGGCCTGATGTTGGACACGCTGTGCCACATGCCGTCAAATTGACCGGTGAACGACAGCTTGCTGGCGAATCCAAGCGTCTTGAACGCGTAGCCGTCCGCGTCAATGTCGCGGCCCAGCGCATAGTTGCCGCTCATATCGTTCTCGATATTCTGCAGATCCTGCGCCGTATTAACGACCTTGTAGCCGGTGGTCTGCGAGAGCAGCCCGCTATATTGTGGCGCGGCCCACGCACCGTTCGCGAGCATGGTGCCTGGCGTGAAGCTGCCGGTCATGTCATAGAACGCGCTCACCGCGCCAGTGCTTTGCGACCAGTCGATCGTGCCATTATTCGTGACGCTGCCGCCGTTGTTCACGCCGGCCGCGTCCGCGCGAAGCGTCAGCGCGCCGCCGCCCTGGTTGCTGAAGGTGACGCCCCGGCCGACCGATACGCTATGCGCCGCGTTCAGCGCGAGTGATGCGCCGCCCGTCCACTGAATGCTTTGATCCGCGTTGATGTCGCCGCTCCGGCCTGGCGCACCGGTGGTCGTCATTGAGATCGACGTACCGTCGTTCATGCTGCGCGCGAATGAGCGCGCCGCGCCGTTATCGAACGTATAGGTGGGCAGCGTGACGTTCCATTGACCCGCGACGACCTTCGCGAAGTCTCCCCAGAACGTGAAGAGCCCCGTGTCTATATCGACCGTACCGCCTTTGCCGTCCACGTTCTTGGCGGCGATGTTGCCGGCGAGAATCACCTGTCCACCGGGTCCCGTGACGAGCCACACATGCCCGTTGCGCACGGCGGTGCCGGTCGCACGCAGGACGTCGGCGTTGCCAGCGAGGGCATAGATGTTGCCGTCAACGGCTTGCAGGCTGACCTGCGCCGCTTCGACCGCGCCAGTGTTGACGATCGCGCCGCTGCTCGCTGTCTGCACGAACATCTGCTGCGAGCTGGAGGAGTCCTGCAACAGCACCGTGTTACCGACACCGATTTCGGCCGTGCCATTCGGCGCGCTGACGTTGCCGTAGTTGTCCACTTCCTTCGCGGCTATCAGCAGTACGTCACCGTTCGTCGAGTCGATATTGCCGAGATTGACCACGCGATGATCCGACTGGCCGGAAAACGTCAGCGCGCAGCCGTTCATGAACGACGCGTTGTCAGTGTCGAGCGTGGAGGCGACGAAGCGGCCGCCCGTGGTGACGACACCTTGCGGCCCGATCAGCACGCCTTGCGGATTGATCAGGTAGACGCTGCCCGTCGCGTTTAGCTTGCCGAGCAGCAGCATCGACGGCGTGCCGCCTGTCACGCGGTTCAGCGTCGCGCCGTCGCCGTTGTTGAAGATGACCGTGTTGCCCTGGCCAATAGAGAAGCGATTCCATTCGATCACGCCGCGCGTCGAGCCCGGTTGCGTGATCACAAGATTGTTGCCCTGGCCGGCTATCGTGCCCGCGCCGGCGATGTAACGGCCGCCTTGTGGAAGGGGCCCCGCCGCGAGCGCGACGGGTGTCAGGGACAGTCCAGTCAGCGAAATGCCGATGGCCAGCAGGGAGCCTGCGTTTGAATGTTGCCGACGCTGTGCGTGTCGCATATTCCGAGGTAGGTTCGGTCGTGACATACCCTCTCCCGCGTCCACGTGAAATGGCTGCCGACGACACGCAGAGTCGAGCGCGAATACGGTGGTCGCAGCGTCTGAAGAATAGCTCCTGGCCTCGCGCATGCATGCCGATATCTCTGCGTTTTGCGCCTTGTTGTCTGTTGTCTGTGTAGTCGGGGCCGCTTGTTGTGTGGCGGCATCTCCGAATGCGTCTACGAAATCAATGTGAAACCGCTACATGACGCGACTGAGTCTTCGCAGTCGCCCTTGACAGGACCTGTGGACAGCCGAGAGCGATAGATAACAGCGGCGTCCGTGTCCAAAGGCCAAGGACCGTTAGCAATGCGGAGCCGACGTCTGAACGTCCGTCTAACGGGAGGGGCGAATGACGCTTGATGGCCGAAGCCAGCCGGACATGTCCGGCTCCGCCTCGACGCGGCTGCTGCCTGTCGCATCTTTGAACAGTTCGGCGAATGGCTGTGTGCTTCTGCGGCGCCTTGACTTTGCGCGCTGCTCCGTAGGCTGGGTTGTGCCGGATCATCCCGACCGGCGCAACCTTCGAGCGGAGCGTGGCATGCCCTACCGGACAGCATTTCTAGACCTGAGCTATCCCGACGAATCTGCACGGCCACCATCGCTGCATCGGTAAGAGTCATCCGGGCTGTTCTCCAATTTTTCCGTGCTATTTATCAGCGGTCGCGACCAGGTCTATCGGCGACTCGTGCAACCGAGCATAGTCGCCGACCCGCGCCGTCGCCTCTAGGATAAATCGGCCGCTGTCGATACGGGCGATACCGGCGTCAAGCATCCGGTGCAAATCGGCACGCAGTAAGATTCCATCGCTAGTCCGGTTGTCGAATCGCCAGTTCTTTCCGGGCAAGTGTGCTGCTTCGAGTGCGGCTTTGATCGTGGTCCCGGACACCGCGCATCGCCAGCCGTAGTAGCTTCCGAGTCTTTGCCTGAACGCGGCTTGCCGTATCCGGCGCTCCACTTCGGTCGTAACCTTCTTAGACGCCGGACCGGCATCGGCGGCGTCCCCTTCTGCTTGATCACCTGAGGTATTCGGTCCCGCAGCGAGTGCGGCGAGACTGATCTCGACTTCAATTACTGTTTGCACGCAGTCGGCCCCCTCAACGGTACGCTCGTCCTCGAACCAAAGCGTCGCCGACTTCGTGTTGCGGGCGCGCTGCGGCCATCCCGCCATTTGCCGATGATAGGCAACAGAAACATCATCGATCTTTAGAGCGACCCAGTTTTGTATCAGCTCGTCTGCCATATGGATAAAGAGCGCGTGTGTAGCACCCAAACCCTTTACACGGGTGACGCGGGTATCTACAAATTGCAAGAAACGCTCATCGGGAATGTCCTTGTCGTCCTCCCCTCCAAACAGACCGAACTGGACCGCGCAGAATCTTTGCTCGCCGGTCCACCCTTGCTTAAGCCAAAAGCACAGTGCTTGACCGGTGGCAGTGATCGCGTCAATCAGCTTTACTTGGCCACGCCTTCGAACTGACACGGAAGTGAATCCACAGGCAACCAGCACCGCCGGTACTAGCGCGAGCGCCATTTCCTCATTTTCGTACGATGCGGCCGACCGCGCCTGCTTTTTTGACATCCTCGCCTCCTGTTGACGAGAAACCTGTTTTCCAGTGCCGCGCTTGACGGCGAATTTTCCTTCGTTTATGCCGCCGAATCCGGCTTGCTCGCGTTACGAAATACCCATGCGGCAATGGAAGCGGACATGTTCGAAATCTGCCACAGCATGAGCAACGACATGATCCAGAAAAAGACCGCGTTTACTACCTGCCCCGGGTTAATCAAAGCCGCGGGAGTCATGCTAAAGAGCGCGCGAATTCGCGGCGGGAATCACGTCCACACCAGCGCGGCCAGGCCGACGATAAGCGCCAGATGAAGGACGGTCTCCACGATGGGCGCTGCTTTGTTTTTCATAGTTTTCCTGTGTCAGTTCACACGACGCCATGCGTCATCAATCGCACCAAAAACAGGGGGCACAAATTCATGTCCTTGGAACGATACAGGCCGGTCGTCCTTCGGATAGTCAAGCGCAGTGGGCGCACGCAGCATGTCGAGAATCCGGGCGCTATGTTTGCCCGTTGCTGCCACCTCTGCGAGAACTTCCGCCTCGATCCGATGAAGCAACGCCCACGTCAGAACACCCGCAGACCGATGACGCAGGACAACTGCCGACACCGCATCTGTGACAGCCGCATGCGCGGCAAACAACACGTCCATCACCCTCTCCGTTTTCCGCTTCGTTATTCGTGACCACCGTTTATACGATATATCGTGTTGTCAATTTCCGCTTGAGCCTGCTTCAGGTGCGTACACAGGCGTTGCGGCCCTTCTGAGCCGCCGCATTTGCTCTCTGCTATCGCCAACTGAATCTGGTCGTTCGCGGCGCGAGCGGCCGCCAGCTGCGACTCTTTGTCGTCGTTGGACGTTTGCTGCTGGTTGCAGCCATATGCAAGCGCTGCGACGAACGCAACGATGTAAACGGCGGTTCTCATCTTCCCGTTTTCCTATTTTTTAGCGGCGTGAATGCGATGAAGCTCCAGTGCTCGCTTTCGCCCGTTAGCCGTTAAGCTCACTAAATTCCTCGCAAAAGGGTTTTCGTCCACCAAACCCTTGTCACTCAACCCGCTAACTACTTCCATCAGTTCAAGGCGAGTCGTCGACCCTGACGCATAATCAATCGTGTCAAGATTAATCGGCTCTGCAGGATTGCAGCCAAGGGCGTAGATCAACGATGCCTCGATGTCGTCGAGACTAGCCTTCAGGCCACGTGAAGCCTTAGCCGATGCCATGATCCTTTTTGCTGCGGCCGAGGTCGCTTCTAAGCCCCATATTGATAGCAGACAGCCGCTGAACAGGAACACTCCTATCAAGGCGGCCGACCAGTTCTCAGAAAGCTTAGGAAGGTAGTTCGGTGCGAACAACGGAACAAACAAGAAAACTGCTGTCGTCACAAACGCTGCCACCACACCAGATCGTGCGATAGCCAAATGCTTTAACAGTGCGGGAATCCAATCCATAGTAGAGCTTTCCGGTTACTCAACGCTGCTGGTTCTTCGAACCGCCACCAGGCATCAAACGAGCCCCTGACCTGTTTAGCCGCTTATCGTCCCGGATATACCAGCTATAAGGGCCGCAATCAATTGAAAAACCGCATTACCAAGGAGGTTCGTGAGGGCTGTCGTGATAGTGGCGGCCGAAACCAAAGCCAAGACCCCGGCAACCGTGGTCAGCAGTTTCCTGCGATTCGCTTTGCGAAGGCCAGAGGCCTGAAGATCTTCTCGCTTCGCCGTAGCGTTGACCGTGAGTCGCTCGATTTCGTTAACCAGTTCCCTGTCCATATGGCACCCGGAAGTTTTCCGGTCAGTCGTTCCAGTCTCGCGTTCGCTTCCACACACCGTCTTCGTACTTGAACTCGGCGTCATCGCTCGACTTGGCGAAGTAGAAAGTGACTGTCGCGATCAAGCTACCGCCCTCACGAAAATAGCTGATGCTCGGTGAGGTGTCCTTTGGTAGTGCAGCTATCGCCTTCGGATACAGAGCGTCAACCCTGTCACGAAGTGACTTCTGCTTGTCATCTGGGACGTTCAAATCTTCCGTGCGCTTCATTCTTTTCTTTTTCCGTTATTCGGGAAGGAACTCTTGCGAGAGCGCGTCATCGACGGCCCACGGTAACACTTCGGGGAACGCGTCGAGATCAAGGCCCGTTTCGTTGCTCGCCGCGCTACGCGCCTTCGACCAGACGATATCGAGCCAGGCCGCATCGTTGAACTTGCCGCGAAGGCTAGGCGCTTCATCCAGAACGTACGCGACTTCCTTGCGCTGCGTGCGGATGGTGAACTCCCAGCTTTTGCTACGGCGTGACGGCTGAAACTTCCACTTCAGCAGATGAGCCAAAAGGACCGACATACGGCTCGCCAACTCGCGCTGTTCGCTCTTGCCCACGTCTTCAATCTCCTCTGCGATGTGCTGAACGTCGATGGCGCTCAGCTTGCCGGCGCGCAGAAGTGCCGCTTGCTCGTTGGCCCACGCAACTACGTCCTGTTCGTATCTCGTTCCCATGAACGCACTCCACGAAAGCTATGTGCCCATGATATGCCCCCATTGGGGGTATATCAATCCTTTTTCGCGTTCCAGATCAAAATTTCTCGGACGTATGCCCACACAACGTCCGGCATGTTTCTGTAATCGCTCGTATTGACGGGTGCCAGCCACTTATCCAGCGTTTTCTCGGGCACGCTGATGCGCTTCGCAAAACCGGATCGAGTAAGGCCAAGAGACTGCATTGCATCACGCAAGAACTCCTGCTGCGACTGTATCGTTGCGACGCGCGTTGCCATCAGATCACCCCGCTAACGATGGACGCCAAGCGCACGGGATCGCCCTCGATGAGCTTTTTAACGGCAGACAGGCTCGAAACTCCAATCAATTGCTGAATGAGCTTCAGTGATCGCCCGTCGCGATGCAGGCGAACTGCGAATGTTCGACGGGCCGCGCTCGCGTTGCCGTGCTCGATCCCGGCCTGTTGGTGAAGCCGCCGCATTATCTCGGTCAACGTCTCGCACGAGTAGCTGATGGCACCTGTTCCCGTGACGCGTCGCGTAAAGGCAAACGGCTCGCCGTCTCCCGCGAGAAACAACGGGCTGTTCGGGTCGAGCCCCCTGTACGCGGCGGGACGCGTTGAGACAGCCTGGCGCGTCGCGCGCCGGTATGCGAGATAGTCGTCTATCGCGTCGCACGTCTTCGTGCTCGCCCACACGAGCGGTCGCGTCCGCCCATTGAAGGCAATCTCCGCTCGCACGGTGGATTCGACGCGGACCTTGCCGCTTGCCTGCAAATAGTCGGACACAAGGAGCTTCGCAGCCTCGTTAGGTGTGATACCAGTACCGTAGAAGACAAGTAGCAGCGCCACGTCTCGAATGGAATTCTGGCCGGTAACACGGGCTACCTTCACAGCGCGCCGAAGCTGATGAGGCTCAATAACGGGTGGTTTCGCCATCCTGTAATGGTCAACGATTTGGTTGCATTACGAGGCAGTATGCGCCGGAAAGCCTGCAACCGCAATCGCAGGGCCAGAGCCCCCGTGACTTCCTCGGAAAAACCGGCGCACTGCGTCCGCTTCTGCTTGCTCACCTTTCCTGTCTTACGGCTAAGCGGGCGTATCGTGCATCTTCAACCGCAGAAGACCGGGGCGGAAAAAAGCCCGCGGTTCGTGAGAACGCGCGGGCCGGGTCGATAAAAGCGGATGCTGCATTCAGTGGTTGAAGCCAAGACGGAACTGGTCGCCGGTTGCAGGTGCAGCACGCCGTGAGGCGGCCTCCATCCAGCGATTCACTTCTGCAGCGCGGTGCGCAATCGTGTTTGAGATCCCAGCCTGTCGCGCTTTCACACGCGCAGAATAGTCGGCGGCCATCGAGTCGACGCTCGCCACCCACGGGTACATTTTGACGCGAGCTAGCGCCGGTCCCTAGACGCCGAACAGGTGGACACCTACCCCTGCTGGAAGATCCCCCTCCAGTCCCTCCAGAATGGCAAACAGCCCATGCCGTGGATCGGTCAGGTGCCGTCGACAGACCGAGCCAAGGCCGATCAGAACGGGGGGCGCGATCCAGGGCATCCATCGCTCCCAGACCTTCATCATAAGGTCGATGCTGCGCCTGTAGTCATCAATGGACCGACCCTGCGCGACCGGTACCGGAACGCGGACTGCATTCTGGACTTCGCGGGCGCTCATCGTCTTCGACAGTTCATCCTGCCAGGCATACACAACACGCAGCATTCCCTCCAGAAGCGTCGCCGTCGCGTTGATGCGATAGTCGATCGCAGCCTGGTCCGCAGCGATCTCCGGCTCACAGCATAAATCGGGCTGAGAGACCCACGTCGCCCCGGAAAACGAGGCGAGTTCTACGAATTGCTCCATCGTCCACGGATAGACGCCAGCGATGCCGCGCTGCCGGCCTTTCAGTTGAAAGAGCCGCATGGCGGTAAATCCCGCGCTATCCAGCGCGAAATCGAGCTCCGAGAGGTCCGTCGCTTCAGGAATGCGGAAGCGACCGGTTCTCGGATTCCAGAAGGCCGAAGCGGACACCATCCCCGCGTAGCCTTCATTGAACGCGTGGTATGCGAGTCGGCCGCCGCTGTGCGGTATACCGACACGGACGAGCAGGCCTTCGTCCACATGAGCGTTGCGCTGGCGAACCGGCATGCCGGGTTCAGCTGCTTGAAAGTACATAAGCTACTCCAGATGGATGCGCGGAGCAGCCCCTTGCGAGGGGATGCCCCGCAAGGGTGAATGAGATGAGACCGCTCACGCGGCCATCGAGAAGAGATCGAGCTGCTGCACTTCCTTGACCGCATTGCTGATCAGGTACTGATCCATTTCCGCCGGCGTGAAGTTCAGACGCTCGGCGAGGCGCGCGAAATACTGCCCGCGCACTGCCATCTCCTGATATCGCTGGGACTTCCCGGCAGGCAGTGTCAGGATCGTTTCGTTGAGCCAGAAACGCGCCGATTCGATCCCTGCATGGGCCTGCACGCGCGCATACCAGTCGTAGTCAAACGAACAGGTTACGAACTCACAGGCTCTTTCGGCATCGACGTCGAGGTGGTCGCTTTGTTCGAAATACACCACGCGTTCGCCAGCAGTCGTTTGCGCATAGGTGGACAAGCGACCGGATGCCGGTAGCGATTCCACTGCTCGGCGCCAAAATCACGAAGCTGCCGTTCTATTGTGAAAATGGACAGGCTTGAGGCCCAACAATCAATGGTTCGACAGATCAAGTCGCGTCCATTAGATTTTCGCCTAGATGGACAGTTTTCTTGCCGTCTGTCCATTTCATTCCGCATGTTACGAGCGGAATGACAGTCGTCGACGGGACACCGACCGACATCCGCCGGCAATACAGGTGTCATTGTGCCGCTTCCGCCTGTTGTCAATCGATCTTCTGAACGGTCGCCTTAGCCATCTTCGGACGCTCACGTCAATGGATCGAGCGGCTCAGGCGATACCATGCGCAACCGTCGGACCGAAGTTCCATCTCCGCTTCGCCGCGGTGCAACAGGTAGTTCAGGTGTGCGATGCTCTCGCCGGTGGCCATGCCGAGCAAGCCAGGCTCCGCCGAGCTGATTGAACGTGAGAAAAGCTGCGGGAATACATCCACTGCGCGCTTTGGCTGAACCAGAGCCTGCCTTAGCCGGTCGAGCGTCGCATGGTGGCTTCGTCTCAAATAGTCCAGGCGCTCGTGAAGTCCCCTGAACGGCTCGTTGTGTGCGGGCAGCACGAGCACGTCATCGGGGATCATTTGCTGCAGTTTGTCGAGGGATGCTAACCAGTCCTCCATCGGGTTGGCGTCCGGTTCGGTCGGGAAGACCGAGACATTGGATGAGATCTGCGGCAATACCTGGTCGCCGGAGATCAATAGTTTCGATTCGGCGCAGTAGAAGCATGCATGTTCCGGCGAGTGCCCATTGCCAATTACAACACGCCAGGAATGCTCACCAATGTTCAGGGTCTCGCCGTCGCTAAGCCGACGGAAGCTATCCGGAAACGCGTGCACGAACTTGCCAAAGCCGCCGAAGCGCATCCTGTAGAGCTCGATCGCGTCGTCGTCCCAGCCCGCCTGCCGGTAGAAGCGCACGCCGTCGTCCGGTGCGGCTTGTCCGGTATCGGCGGCCAAGACCCGGCACATCAGATATTCCATGCGGGTCATCCAAAGCCGGCAGTCGAATTTCCGCGTGAGCCACCCTGCCATGCCGATATGGTCCGGGTGCATGTGCGTGGCGAAGACGCGCGTCAATCTGCCTTGCGCCAAAGCACCGCCGTCGGCAAATAGTTTGTGCCAAGCCTCTGTCGTGTCGCTGGTTTTCAGGCCGGTATCGACGACTGCCCATCCGTTGCCGTCACGCAATGCCCATAGATTGATGTGGTCGAGCGCGAGCGGCATCGGCATGCGCAACCACAGCACGCCCGGCGCAATTTCGCTGACCGTCCCGGCTGCGGGCGCTTCGCCACAAGGGTAGTGAAGAACGGGCTTGTCGTCTCGAGGAGGAATGAGAGTCTCGTCACTCATGGAATCGGACCGATTCGTTTAGCGCGAGCAACGTAGGCAGCCAAGTACAGTGAGACGCCCGACAAGCCAAGGCACCGCAGTGTTGGTGTCTTGAGGATCCACGGATCGGACGGTCGATCTTGTGCTCGGCGATTTTGGTTGCCTAGGCTGCACCGCGCGCGGGTTCGTGTTCTACATCCCTATTGCTGCCGCTCCTGATCAAAGCAGCGACTTCAGCAGTCGGCCCATTTCGGACGGGTTCTTCGTGACCTTGATACCGCACGCGTCCATGATTTCCAGCTTCGCTTCAGCGGTGTCCGCACCGCCCGAGATCAGCGCGCCGGCGTGGCCCATGCGCTTGCCCGGAGGCGCCGTGACGCCAGCGATGAAGCCAACCACCGGCTTCTTCATGTTGCCCTTGATCCACTCGGCAGCGTTCGCCTCGTCCGGACCGCCGATTTCGCCGATCATGATGACGGCGTCCGTATCCGGATCGTCGTTGAACATCTTCATCACGTCGATGTGCTTCAGACCGTTGATCGGGTCGCCGCCGATACCGACTGCCGACGACTGGCCGAGGCCGATCGCGGTCAGCTGGCCGACTGCTTCATACGTCAGCGTGCCCGAACGCGACACGACGCCGATGCGGCCCTTGCGGTGGATGTGACCCGGCATGATGCCGATCTTCAGCTCGTCCGGCGTGATCGTGCCCGGGCAGTTCGGTCCGAGCAGCAGCGTCTTGCGGTTTTCGCGACGCATACGGTCCTTGATCTCGATCATGTCGCGGACGGGGATGCCTTCCGTGATGCAGATTGCGAGATCGAGGTCGGCTTCGACGGCTTCCCAGATTGCCGCGGCAGCGCCTGCCGGCGGAACGTAAATCACCGACACGGTCGCGCCCGTTTCAGCCTTGGCTTCAGCGACGCTCGCGTAGATGGGGATGCCTTCGAAATCTTCGCCGGCGCGCTTCGGGTTCACGCCCGCGACGTACGCTTCGCGGCCGTTTGCGTATTCACGGCAGGCACGCGTGTGGAACTGACCGGTCTTGCCGGTGATGCCCTGCGTGATGACCTTGGTGTCTTTGTTGATCAGAATCGACATGTATTGACCTCTGTTCGTTTGGCGTCGCGCGGCAGCGCCACGCGGCGCGATGCTTCACGCCTGTGTCGCTCGCGCGCCGCCACTCGTCATTTTGGCAAATGAGCTGGTAAATGCGCCGTAGACAGGTGGCTTACGCCTTGCCCGAAGCAGCCGCGACGACCTTCTGAGCCGCTTCTTCCATGCTGTCCGCCGAAATGATCGGCAGGCCGGATTCAGCGAGCATCTTCTTGCCCAGGTCTTCGTTCGTGCCCTTCATGCGGACCACGAGCGGCACCTTCAGCGACACGGCCTTCGACGCGGCGATCACGCCTTCCGCGATCACGTCGCAGCGCATGATGCCACCGAAGATGTTGACCAGAATCGCGGTCAGGTTCGGGTTCTTCAGCATGATCTTGAACGCTTCGGTGACCTTCTCGGTCGTCGCACCACCGCCGACGTCGAGGAAGTTCGCCGGTTCGCCGCCGAACAGCTTGATGGTGTCCATCGTTGCCATTGCGAGGCCGGCGCCGTTCACCAGACAGCCGATGTTGCCGTCGAGCGAGATGTACGCGAGGTCGAACTTCGACGCTTCGATTTCAGCCGGATCTTCTTCGTCCAGATCGCGGTACGCGACGATTTCCGGATGACGGAACAGCGCGTTCGAGTCGAAGTTGAACTTCGCGTCGAGTGCGATGACCTTGCCGTCGCCGGTCAGGATCAGCGGGTTGATTTCGGCGAGCGATGCGTCGGTTTCCCAGAATGCCTTGTACAGGCCTTGCAGGATCGCGCGGGCTTGCGGGATCGAAGCGTCGGGCACGCCGATCTTCTTCGCGAGGTCGTCTGCTTCCGAGTCCTTCAGGCCGGTCGACGGATCGACGGCAACCTTGTGGATCAGCTCAGGCGTCTTTTCCGCGACTTCTTCGACGTCCATGCCGCCTTCGCTCGACGCCATCACGACGATCTTCTGCGAAACGCGATCGATCACGAGACCGACATACAGTTCCTTCTTGATGTCAGCGCCTTCTTCGATCAGCAGGCGGTTGACCTTCTGGCCTTCCGGACCGGTCTGATGCGTGACGAGCTGCATGCCGAGGATCTGGTTCGAGTACTCGCGAACCTGTTCCAGCGACTTGGCGACCTTGACGCCGCCGACCTTGCCACGGCCGCCTGCGTGGATCTGAGCCTTGACGACCCACACCGGGCCACCGAGCTCTTCCGCGGCCTTGACCGCATCATCCACCGAGAAGACCGGCTTGCCGCGCGGTACCGCGACGCCGAATTTCCGCAGGATTTCCTTACCCTGGTACTCGTGAATCTTCATGCGTGATTCCCTTCAGTCTGAGAGTTGGATTGAGTTGTGTCGATCGAAAATTGCGAAAGGCGTTACCCTGTACAAGCCGCAACGGAGGCGAGACAACCGATTGGTGCACCAAGAGCGAACCGCGTGAAGCCGGTGGTCGACAAAGCACCCATCTCGGCGCCAGCCCATTTTCATATGTCTGAGAACGGTAATGGAAATCCTATCGGGACGCCACGCGGATCATTACCTTGCCTTCATTAGCACCGCTAAAAAACAGCTTTAGAGATTCAGCCGCGTGCTCGAGCCCGTCCACCAGGTGCGCACGATGCTTCAGCTTGCCCTCGGTGAACAAATCGAGGAGCACTTCGTCGAACTCGGCGTAACGATGCTCGAATTGCGAAACTACGAATCCTTCCATCCGCGCTTGTTTGATGAGCATGAGCGGAAGATTTTTGATTCCGTATGCTTCGCTCTCGGTAGCCAGGTCATACTGCGAGATTGCGCCACAGACCACAATGCGGCAACCAACAGCCATATTTTCTAAGACAGCGTCAAGCGTCGCCCCCCCGACGTTGTCGAAGTAAAGATCGATGCCGTCGGGACACTCACGACGAAGCGCTGCATCGAGTGGCTCAGACTTGTAGTCAATCGCACCATCGAGTCCCAACTCGTCGAGCAACCTGCGGCACTTAGCCTCACCGCCGGCAATGCCGATCACGCGGGCGCCAAATGCCCTGGCTATCTGCGCCGCCAGGGATCCCGTCGCCCCCGCTGCACCCGACACCACCA
Source organism: Paraburkholderia sp. BR10923 (assembly GCF_040948765.1). Lineage (NCBI taxonomy): Bacteria > Pseudomonadati > Pseudomonadota > Betaproteobacteria > Burkholderiales > Burkholderiaceae > Paraburkholderia > Paraburkholderia sp. BR10923. The sequence continues at coordinate 20,479 of NZ_JBFPKO010000033.1, forward strand.
CAGTGTCCGACGGACTGAGCGCGCCCACTTCGAGAAGACCCACCGCGGCCGCACGCCCGATGTGCGAAAAGATTGAAAGGTGCGTTTCCAGCGGAACGCCTGGTGGCAGCTCGATTTTCTCAAGCGCGTCGGGACGGGCAACCGAGAATTCTTCCCATCCCCATAGTCCCTGCACGAGATCTCCTCGGGAGAAGCACCCCGACCCCGACTGAACGACCTCACCCACGGCCATGCCAACCATCACGCTGCCTACTCCGAGTGCCGAATGGGAAGATGCAGGATCGAGCCTGAGCCAATTGCGACTACTCGGGTCCAAGCTCAGCAATAGCGTGCGCACGAGAACCTCTCCGCCCGCCTGACTCGGCCTCTCTCGCTCCTCAAGCTTCAGACAGCTAGGGTCATAGGCGCCTCGCGCCGGCTTGTGGACAATCCACGACTTTTGCTTCATACGTTCTCCATGCACCGCTCGGTTCCGCGATCGCTATTCCGAAATTCTCAACAAATAGGCGAACAAGGACGCTGCCTTATCGCGGTTTAATGGGTGTGTCCGACGGGAGACCGCAGACATTCATCGTCGGACCGGAGGCACCGCGTCACGTCCTCGTTCACCCTCGACCGTCTCACATCGCCCGATGCTTCGTGCAACAGGCCAAGGCCGCGATTTTCGGCGGCCCGTTTAGCCGCGCGTATGGCATCGTGAAAATTACTTTCGGCTGCAACTCGAACTCGATCAACGCTCACGACCCATTGATCGAACGCATAGCGCCACCGAACTCTGCGCTCTTCGAGAAGCACGCAAAACCAGCGCCAAATCGAAGCGTCCTCCGCATTGGCCGCGGCAGCCGCGTCAAGGCGGGCCTGCTGCATCGTATCCATCGTTCTGTTCCGCCTTAGATAGTTCCGATGGCGATTTCGACGAACCTCAGTTGATCCGCTCAGTCAGTTCGGGCACGGCAACAAACAGGTCGCCGACGAGCCCGTAGTCGGCCACGCTGAAGATGGGCGCCTCAGCATCCTTGTTGATTGCCACGATCACCTTCGAATCCTTCATCCCGGCCAAGTGCTGAATCGCACCCGAGATGCCCACCGCCACATACAGTTGCGGTGCGACGATCTTGCCAGTCTGGCCCACTTGGTAGTCGTTCGGCACATAGCCCGCATCCACGGCCGCGCGCGAGGCGCCCAGCGCCGCACCGAGCTTGTCGGCCAGCGGCTCGAGCACCTTGGTGTAGTTCTCGCCGCTCCCCAAGCCGCGGCCACCCGACACGATGATGTTCGCGCTCGTGAGCTCCGGGCGATCGAGCTTCGTCACTTCGCGGTTCACGAGCTGCGAAATGCCACGGTCACCTGCGGCTTCGATCTTGTCCACCGATGCGCTGCCGCCTTCGGCCGCGACCGCATCGAAGCCCGTCGCACGCACCGTGATGACCTTGATCGCGTCGCCCGATTGCACCGTGGCGATGGCATTGCCCGCGTAGATCGGACGCTCGAACGTATCGGCGGACACCACAGCCGTGATTTCGCTGATCTGCGCCACATCCAGCCTGGCCGCCACGCGTGGGGCAATGTTCTTACCATAGGCCGTTGCCGCCGCCACGATGTGCGAGTAATCCTTCGCAATGTTCAGCACCGTGGCTTCGACGTTTTCCGCCAAGCCTTGGGCCAGATGCGGCGCATCGGCCAGCAGCACCTTCGCCACGCCCGCGATCTTGGCCGCTGCCTCGGCTGCGCCATGCGCATTGTGGCCGGCGACCAGCACGTGGACGTCGCCGCCAATCTTCTGTGCAGCAGCAACTGTGTTCAGCGTCGCGCCCTTGATCGACGCGTTGTCATGTTCCGCAATTACCAGAATCGTCATTTCGTCTCGCTCCGCGCGTAATCTCACAGCACCTTGGCTTCGGTCTTCAGCTTCTCGACCAGCGTCTGCACGTCCGGCACGATCACGCCGGCGCTGCGCTTGGGCGGCTCGGCCACCTTCAGCGTCTTCAAACGCGGTGCCACATTCACGCCGAGGTCCTCGGGTTTAATCGTTTCCAACGGCTTCTTCTTCGCCTTCATGATGTTGGGCAGCGTCACGTAGCGCGGCTCGTTGAGGCGCAGATCCGTCGTCACCACGGCAGGCAGCGTCAACGTCAGCGTTTCCGCGCCGCCGTCCACTTCACGCGCAACCGTGGCCTTGCCGCCTTCGACCGTCACCTTCGAGGCAAACGTCGCTTGCGGCAGATTGGCCAGCGCGGCGAGCATCTGGCCCGTTTGATTCGAATCGTCGTCGATCGCCTGTTTGCCCAGGATCACGAGCTGCGGTTGCTCCTTATCGACGAGCGCTTTGAGCAGCTTGGCCACAGCCAGCGGCTGCAGATCTTCGTTCGACTCGACCAGGATCGCGCGATCGGCACCGATCGCCAGTGCCGTGCGCAGCGTCTCCTGGCATTGCGCCACACCGGCCGACACCGCCACCACTTCCGTAGCCACACCCGCTTCCCTCAGACACACCGCCTCTTCCACGGCGATTTCGTCGAACGGGTTCATCGACATCTTCACATTCGCAATATCGACGCCCGCGCCGTCCGACTTGACCCGGACCTTGACGTTGTAGTCGACCACGCGTTTCACTGAAACCAACAATTTCATCTCAATCACCGTTCATTGAAAAATGCAAAACCCTCCGAGGGCTCGGAATTTCTTACTAAACGACGGAAACTTCTAGCTGCTCCTCAACCTGGCGGCGTTCGGATGCCACCGTTCCTTCAGTGCTCTGCCGCAACACGAAGACCGATACCGCGTCGCCTAGATTTTTTGCTTGCTCCTGGAGTGACTGCGCGGCGGCGGCCGCCTGTTCGACAAGCGTCGCATTCTGTTGCGTCACCTCGTCCATCTGCGATATCGCTTGCCCGACCTGCTCGATCCCGCGGCTTTGCTCGTCGGATGCGCGTGCTATTTCGGCAACGATATCCGAGACGCTGCGGATGGCCTGCTTGACGTGTGTCATGGTTGCGCCCACGTCCGTAGCTTGCCGAGCACCCTCCTGGATCATCGCCACCGACGCGCCAATCAGTTCCTTGATTTCCTTAGCCGCAGCCGCAGACCGTTGGGCAAGGCTGCGCACCTCACTGGCAACGACTGCAAATCCGCGTCCCTGCTCGCCGGCGCGCGCCGCTTCAACTGCGGCGTTCAAGGCAAGAATGTTTGTTTGAAACGCGATGCCTTCGATCACGCCAGTGATATCTGAAATCTTGGACGAGCTGCTGGCGATTTTCTCAATAGTTCCAACCATGCCTTGTACGGCTTCGTTACCCGTGTCGGCTAGACTGGCTGCGCCAGTCGCGAGAACATTCGCCTGCATTGCATTGTCTGCATTCTGCTTCACGGTCTCCGTCAGCTGCGTCATGCTCGCTGCCGTTTCCTCCAGCGAGGAAGCTTGTTCTTCAGTTCGTGAGGAGAGTTCCATATTGCCGCTTGCGATTTCGTGGGACGAACGCCCAACCGAGTCAGCGGACGCCAGTATGCGGCGAACCGTCGACGATAGCTGCTCATCCATCCTTTTCAGAGCCGCGAGCAACTGACCGAATTCACCTCCGCAGTCGACGATTAAATTGTTCTCCAGCTTGCCGACAGAGATGTTACCGGCGACACCTATTGATTTTTCGAGGGGGCGCGAGATCGAACGCACGAGATAGATACTAATAGCGATTGCTATGAGTAGGCCCATACCCGACATCGTCAACGCGAGAATCAGCGTTGTATGATAGGTCGCATGCCCCTGGTCGGCCCATTTTCCCGCTTCAGAACGTGTAACATCGACGCCATCATCAATGGCAGCCGTCAGTGCTTTCCAGACCGCTTCATCGGCGACGATATATGTTTCCGCAGTATCTCGGTTGCCGGCCGCATGGGCCGAAGTAATTTTCGCGTCACCATCCATGATCCGAGGAAGTAACGCCGCAATGCGGTCGGCCACCGCCCGTCCTTCGCCACTCGCAGCCCCACTGGTGTAGTAGCCATTCCACGCCTTATGTAGGAGGTCTTCATCTTCGCGAATTGCATCCGTCAACGATGAGACAGTGGACGCATCGGTCGTTGCCTGTACGCGGCGCAACTGTAAGCGTATGTCCAACTGCGCCTTGCGCATGTCGCCGAGGTTCGCAATAGGAAGCGCGCCTTTGAGGTAAACGTCCGCGACACGTGTATTTAGCTTGGATAGTCCGATAGCGCTAAATGAACTCATCGCAGCCAGCATAACAACGCAGACAGCCGCACCCACAATGATCGTGAAGCGCATCGTTCCCATCATGCCTTTCATCTGTTGTCCCCAGTTTCCTACCAGGCCAAGGTTATGGCGTGCGCACAGGCGCAGTCGTGCACACCTGTGCGGTCGAAAGTCATACCCTTTCGTCGGCCTTCGCCGGCTCCGGTCTAGTGACGAACGCATCGCTGAAGAAATTTCCCGACGGAAGTCCGTTCGCTTGAGTGAAGGTGTGCCGCGCTGCGTCGACCATCAGCGGGTTGCCACAGGCGTAAACTTCATGCTGCGAAAGATTCGGAAAATCCGCACACACGGCCTCATGCACGAAGCCTTTGCGTCCGGTCCAACCAGGCTCGTCGCCCGACAGAACCGGAACGAAGCGGAACCCGGGATGGGCCTGCTCCCACGCGCATACCTCGTCGTATGCGTAGAGATCGCCAAGACGCACGCCTCCCCAATAGAGCACCGCGCCACGTTGCTGGATGACCGTCTCATGCGCCTTCAGCATCGCCGCAATCGGCGCGTAACCCGTTCCCGAGGCCAGGAAGATAACGGGCGCAGACGAATTTCGTAGCATGAACGTGCCAAATGGTCCCTCGATTCGCAGCATGTCACGCGGCTTCAGCGAGCGGTAGACGTGGTTCGAGAAGTGCCCGCTTGGCACCGCGCGGACATGCCACTCGATCGTTCCGCTCCCGTCGGGCGCGTTCGCCATTGAGTAGCTGCGCCGCGCCCCATCCCGCAAGACCACTTCCACATACTGCCCCGGCTGAAAAGCAAAACCCGTTTGCGTTGGCACTGCCAGCCGCACGCGGGCCACGTCCTCGCTCACGCGCTGGACTTCCAGCACCCGCGCGCCTGTCTGCAAAACACGCTGCCCCGGAGTGGACGCGACCTCCTGGGCCTCGATCGTGACATCCGTCGTGCAGCGAGCCTGACAGGTCAAGACGTAACCGTCGCGCACGCCTTCCGGCTCGAATCCGCTCGGATAGCGCGCGTCGCCGGACACGACGCGCGCCTCGCACGCGTTACATTGGCCACGCCGACAGCTATGACGCGGAAAGTAACCGGCAGCCAGCGCGGCATCGAGCAGGCTGCCCTCGGCGGAACACGGAATTTCGACACCCGCCGGCTCGATTCTCAGCTTGAATGCAGTCATGGCACTATCCGGTTACTCGTTCGGCCTCTTTTGCCTTGAGCAGATCAAGCGCAACGTCCACAATCATGTCCTCCTGGCCACCGACCATACGACGGCGGCCAAGTTCAACGAGGATGTCGACGGTCTTAAGTCCGTACTTTTTTGCGGCGACTTCGGTGTGACGCAGGAAGCTCGAATAAACACCGGCGTAACCCAGCGCGAGCGTTTCGCGGTCGACTCGCACCGGGCGATCTTGCAGCGGGCGGACGATATCGTCTGCAGCGTCCATCAGCTTGTAGAGATCACAGCCATGGTTCCATTCGAGTCGAGCGGCCGCCGCGATAAATACCTCGAGTGGCGCGTTGCCGGCACCCGCCCCCATCCCTGCAAGACTCGCATCAATGCGGTCACATCCTTCCTCCACCGCCACGATGCTGTTCGCGACCCCGAGGCTCAGGTTGTGGTGTGCATGAATGCCGGTCTGCGTTCCGGGATCAAGGACGTCTTTGAATGCGCGGAAGCGTTCACGGACGTCGTTCATGCCAAGGGCACCGCCCGAATCCACGACGTAGCAGCACGTCGCTCCATAGCTTTCCATGAGCTTTGCCTGCTGAGCCAGATGCTGCGGCGTCGTCATATGGCTCATCATCAAAAATCCCACTGCTTCCATCCCAAGCTTGCGCGCATGCTCGATATGCTGTCGCGAGACATCGGCTTCGGTGCAGTGGGTCGCGACACGTACGATGCGTGCGCCGGCATCGTAGGCATTGCGCAAGTCGTGAATCGTGCCGATGCCAGGCAAAAGTAGCGTCGCGACCTTGGCATGCTTGACCGTGCCCGCCACTGCCGCTATCCATTCGAGGTCAGTGTGTGCGCCGAAGCCATAGTTGAAACTCGATCCTTGCAAACCATCGCCATGAGCGACCTCGATCGAGTCGACTTTCGCCTCGTCGAGCGCCTTGGCAATGGCGACGGCCTGTTCCACGCTGTATTGGTGACGAATCGCATGCGAACCATCGCGTAGCGTCACGTCGGAAATGTAAAGCTTTTTGTCAGATGTCATGCCGTCTCTCCCTTCAGGCAGTGGTACGGGCGACCATTTCGGCGGCCATGCGTTCAGCACAGGCCATCGCCGCGGAGGTCATGATGTCGAGGTTGCCGGCATAAGACGGCAGATAATGCGCGGCCCCCTCCACTTCGAGGAATACCGAGGTCTTCAACCCGCTCATCCGCGCGCCGACCCCGGGGATATTCAACGGTTGAGTGGCGTCAATGCGGTCGAATTGGACCGTCTGCTTGAGGCGATAGCCAGGTACGTAACGGTTGACGGCAGCCACCATTTCCTCGATCGACTGCGCCACGGCATCCTCGTCGGCCGACTCTGACAAGCAGTACACCGTATCGCGCATGATCAGTGGCGGCTCTGCTGGATTCAGGATGATGATCGCCTTTCCCTTCGTCGCTCCACCGATCTGCTCAATCGCCTTTGAGGTCGTTTCAGTAAATTCATCGATATTCGCGCGCGTACCCGGGCCTGCCGATTTGCTCGAGATCGACGCGACGATTTCGCCGTAGTGCACTTTCGCGACACGAGAGACGGCGGCGACCATCGGAATCGTCGCCTGTCCGCCGCACGTGACCATGTTGACGTTTAGCGCATCGACATGCTCAGCGAGGTTCACAACAGGTACGCAATACGGACCAATCGCTGCCGGCGTCAAGTCGATCATCCGGACGCCAGGCTTGAGCCGACGTAAGAACGCGTCGTTCTTCACATGCGCGGCGGCGCTTGTCGCATCGAATACGATATCGATTTCGTCAAACACCGGCAGACGGGTGAGCCCTTCGACGCCCTCGTATGTCGTGGCTACGCCCAAGCGCGAAGCACGTGCGAGGCCGTCAGATGCACGGTCGATGCCGACCATCGCCCCCATCTCGAGATGCTCGCCATGTCGCATAATCTTGCTCATCAAATCCGTGCCGATATTTCCGGATCCGATGATCGCGGCCTTCAGTTTCTTTGCCATTGCTCGTCCTTCGCTAGTGCGTTCAATGAGTGTTGGTGGCGGGAAAGATGACCGAGGCGCCCCCGCCAAATAATCGCTCGACCTCGTGCGCTCGCAACGTCAACACCCTCCGTTGATTGATGTATCCCTTGTCCGTAATCTCGCCACTCTCCTGGTTTGGCGGAGCGCCGATGATGATTGCGCGTGCGACTCGGCCAGCAGAGCCATGACTCTCGTTGAGCGAGGAGAGCGCGGTTGCAATCCTTCTTCGGACCTCTGCATTGGCCGCCAATTGCTCACCCGTCATCGCACGCGCGTCGTCTCCGACCAACGCGTGCAAGGCCGGTGACGGAAAAACGAGCAGGCCGACCTCATCGCGATCATGTCCAGCCACAACGACGTCCTGCGCGTACGGCATCAGGGCGGCAACGGTACGTAGGCGCAACGTGCCGACCGACACCCAGCTTCCCGTGGTCAGCTTGAAATCTTCCGAGATGCGTCCATCAAACAGAACGCCAGCGTTCGGATCTGCGGGATTGGCCAAGCGCCCTGCATCGCCTATCAAATAAAATCCTTCCTCATCGAATGCCTCGTCTGTTAGCTCCCGCGCATGGAGGTACCCGGGGAAGACGTGTTGGCCGCGCACTCGCATTTCGAGCTTGTCACCGTTCGGTACGAACTTGATTTCCGCGCCCGGAACCGGCACACCGAGATTGCCGGGCTCGGGATAATGGAAGTGCAGGCTGGTGATAACCGGTGAAGTTTCCGTCGAGCCCCACGCCGAAGTGAACAGTGGTGGCGCATCACGATGGCGTTCAGCGGCCGATTTCAGGCGATCCCATAGCGGCTTTGGCAACGCAGCGCCAGCGAAAAAGATTGCCCGCATATTCTTGAAAAAATGCCGTGCAAACGTCTCGTTTTGCTCGAGATGGGGCAGCAACACATCGAATCCGCGCGGCACGTTGAAATAGAGTGTCGGCGACAGTTCGAATAAATTACGCACCGATTTTTCGATCGACCCGGGCACGGGCCGCCCATCATCGATATAGAGGGAGCCGCCATTGCGCAGGATCATGTTGAAGTTGTGGTTGCCGCCAAATGTATGGCTCCAAGGCAGCCAGTCCACGACGATCGGTGCGGCGAAGTCAACAAACGGCCAAACCTGAGCGATCGCCTCCTGGTTTGCACAAAGCATTCCGTGCGTATTGATTACGGCTTTCGGGATGCCAGTCGAGCCTGACGTCAGCAGGTATTTCGCGTGCGTATCCGGCGTGACGCATGCGTGAGCCTCCATGATGGCTGCCGTTTCCCGCGTCTTGCGTAGGCAGCCGAGATCGATCCCGCTGTCCAGTACATTCCGCGAATACACGAGCGGGCATTGCCTGCCGCTAGCCTGCATGGCCTTGCCATAAACTTCTCCGTCGTCGGCATACATCAGACCCGGATCCAGCACGTTTAGGAGCGCGTTCAATTTGCTGCAATCGTGCGCTGCTCTCGAATAGGCTGCCGATATGAACGACACCGGCAGGCCGATATGCATCGCGGCCAGCGCCACAAGCGCAGCATCTATGCTGTTATCCGATAGAACTACAATGGGCCGCCGGGATGCCGGGCCGATATCGAGCAGGCCTTGAGCGATCGCGCCCACCTCTACACGCACTTGCGCATACGTGAAACGGCGCCAACCCGCACCGCCGTCAGTACGCTCCGCCAGGAAGATCTGTCCAGGCGTGGTGCGGCTCCAGTATTCAAGCCAGCTGCCAATGCATCCAACGTGCGGCCTTGGCGGCATGCGCGAACGCAGAATGAAGCTGCCGTCGGGAGCGTCAGTGCGTTCGATATCGGGCGTTGCCAAGGCAAGCCCCGCTGACGCCTGATGCCAGCTAAGCCCGTCGAGTACATCATGCGCCGAGTTCATCACGTCACTCCAGCGCGCAGCTCACGCGGCCTAGGCCGCTGATCTCCACGTCGACGCGATCGCCCCTCGTCACCGGCACCATCGGCCCGAGCGCGCCCGACATCACGACGTCACCGGCGCGCAGGGGTTGGCCGAGTTCAGCCATCTTTTTGGCAAGCCAGTACGTCGCGCTCAGCGGATTTCCGAGGCAAGCCACCCCTGACCCGACGGAGGCAGTCATCCCGTTCTTCCTGAAGTCCATCCCGCATCCGGCCAACGAGAGATCGCCTATACGGCGCGGCTCGAGGCCGAGAACGTAAAGCCCGCAGGACGCATTGTCAGCGACGGTATCGACAAGCGTAATCTTCCAATCGTCGATCGCACTGTCGACAACCTCGATCGCCGGCAACGCGTATTCCAAACCGATGAGAAAATGCCCCCAGCTCAAGTCCGGAGCATCGAGATCGCGACCAACAACGAACGCGATCTCCCCTTCGGCCTTTGGCTGAATCAGCTTTTGCGCCGGTAGTTCGGCACCGCTCAAATACTCCATGTCCGCGAACAGCACGCCGTAGTCGGGCTGATCGACCCCAAGCTGCTGTTGTACGGCTTTCGATGTCAAGCCAATCTTTTTTCCACAGACTCGTGCGCCCGCCGCAAGGGCGCGGTTGACGTTGACCTCGGCGATCGCGTAGGCATCCTGCACCGTTTGAATGTCGAAGGTCTCCGACACGCGAGCGATAGTCTTCCGTTCGGAGCGCGCCTGCCACAATGCTTCGGCTGCTCCCTCAATGCCTGGTCTCATGCCTCTCTCCTAATATTGACGGACCGACGCGCGGCACGCGGATGCCCCTCGCCAGCGGCCCAACAGTGCACCGGTCTGTTCCCGTTCTGTTGTCAGCATTTCGAGGTATTCGCATTCGAGCTGCCGTACCAACTCAGCGACGCTGCTCAAGTGCCCGATTGCGCCTAGCCCTTGTCCCGCCGACCACACGTCCTTCCACGCCTTTTTCCCGGCACTGATGTCGCCCGAAAAATCGATCCTTTTGCCTTCACTATCCCGGGACGCATCGATGCCGGCCGCATGCAGCGTGGGTTTGAGCCAATTGGCAAGAACACCCGACACGGCTTTGGACTCAACTAAATCCTCAATCCGACTACTCACCACCAGATCGCGATATTCGGCCGACGCCATGCTTTCGCGAGTCGCGATGAAGCGTGTGCCGGCCACGACGAAGTCGGCACCGATCAATTGGGCGGCGCGGATATCGCGTCCGCTCGTAATGCATCCAGCGAGCCCAAGTGGTCCGCTCCAGAATTGACGGACCTCGGCGACGAATGCGAAAGGGTTGTAATAACCCGTGTGCCCGCCAGCGCCATGGGTAACAAGAATCAGCGCATCGACGCCTGCATCGACAGCCTTGCGCGCCAGCGTGGGCGTGACAACATCCGCCATCACGATGCCGCCGTAGCTATGCACATGCTCGCGCACGCGCGCAGGGCTGCCGAGCGCGGTAGAAACGATGCGGGGCCGATATTTCATGACCAGTGCCAGCTCACGCTCGAAGCGATCGTAGGTGCTATGCACGATCATATTGAGCGCCCAGGGGGAAGCGCCCGGCATATCGCGCAAAGCGGATGTCACCTGCGCGAGCCATACCTCCAGGAGATCGACATTGCGAGCATTCGGGGCCGGGAAGCTACCGACAATGCCGGCTGTTGCACAGGCGATCGCAAGCTCCGGTCCGGAAACCAGAAACATCGGCGCCGCCATTAACGGCAACCGACCGGCAGTGAACAGCTCGTCGAGGCAGCCGCGGTTTGTCGCACCGTCCATCTTCGTCGCGCCTCCCATATCCGTCATGCTTTGCGCGGGGGACGCCCGCGCACCTCCCACCCGCCATCGCTTTGAATGATGTTCGCCGTCGTCGCACATGAATTGGTGCGCGAGGCGAGCAGCACGTAATGTCCCGTGTGGTCTTCCGGTTGGGCCATAAAGCTGAGCGGTACGGCGTCCGCCACGGCATCCGAGAATCCAGGGATCTCGGATAGCCGCGCGTCATGCTTGCCTAGTGACTCCGGGCCTTTGAGAGGGGTCGCAGTGCCGCCCGGGGCCACGCCGTTCACGCGAACGTCCGGCGCGAGTTCATAGGCGAGTTGCCGAATCATCCCGACGCAAGCGTGCTTCGAAGCCACATAGACGGGTCCGCCACCACCCGCATAAAAACTCGAGTTGGAGAGCGTAAAGATCATGCTGCCCCTCGTCTCACGCAATACTGGCGCCGCTGCCTGCGCGGCAAGCAGATACCCCATTACGTTGACGTCGAACACTTCGCGGAAAGTGTCAGCGAGCTGCTGTCCGTCGGCAAACTTCCGCAGCGATGCGAAGTAGTCCCAAACGCCCGCATTGCCAACCAACGTATCGAGTTTGCCGAATGCGCTCAGCGTCGCAGCGACAGCCTCTTCGTTGGCCGTGGCGGAGCGAACGTCACCAACAGTCACCGCAACGCGGTTGCCGAACTCCTGACGCAAGGCATCCGCGCCTTGAGCACTCCGCACCAACGCCCCGACGCCCTTCGCGCCCTCCTGGAGGAAACGCCGCAGCACGGCGAGCCCGATCCCGGAATTGGCGCCCGTAATCAGCGCTACATCGTTGTCTAGCCAACCCATGGTCAAAGGAACGTATTAAGGTTCTTGGACATCAGCAGTGATTGCGTGATGACGATCTTGCGGCTCGCGATCTTGAAGCTGCCGTCGAATTCGCGGAGTAGATCCTCGCGTCTGCCGAGTAGCAGGTCGTTGTCCGCCTCGCCGCGACTGCGGTAATTAACAAAGACCGAATGGACCACATACTCGCCAGGCCGAGAACCGGGCAACGCCTCCACATTGCTGATCACATGCACATGCCGGGTTGGCGGATCCTCGGCCCATGCCGACGGTTGCTTGAACCTTGCAATGCGGCGCGCCAGATCGAAGTGGTTGTCGTCAAAATAAGCGGCGCGACCCGGGGCATACGCGCCGAGTTTGTCTGCGCGCCTGCGGTTCTCGATGGCAGGCATCCAATAATGGATATCCTCCGTCATGAGCGAGAGCCAGTCGTCCCATGCCTCCGTATCGAGCAGTCGTGCCTCACGGAAGAGGAACTGCTCGATGCGATGGGCAACCTCCCGATCCACCGTGCCATCCGCCGGGCCGGCGGATACGAGCGTAGGTACCGCACTCATGCGACCTCCTTTGCTGCCTGCCCGTGGACAAATGCATTCTCATCAAGCCTCGCCGAGTCGCGCTTCGGCACGTCACTCCACGAGCGGGCCTGCATCAGATCGAGCCAGCGCTGATAGAACGCCCGGTGGTTGGCCTCGTTGACCTGATTCCGGTAAACATTGCCGGGCAAGTCGCTGTCCTCGAGACGGCTGCCGCGACCAAGCCCCATGTACAGGTCCTGTTGCCGCGTGACGAAACCCGCATTGGTACGCGTCGAAAACTCAAAATTTTCGCCGTCGTCCATCTCGAACACACCCGTCGGCGAGAACGTCATCATCGTCCCCTTAAGCCACTTTTCCTTGATCTCCTGCGGCGCGCTCTTGTTGACGATGGTCCACGTGTGCAGTTCGATCTTGCCCGGTCCTCGCGGATGCCAAACGCGGAAAGTGTTCTGCCCCGGCAGGAACGACAGGTTCGGAAAGACGCTGACAGACGAAATCGAACCGATCATCTTGGAGCGAAACTCGCCAAGTCGCTCCGCAACTTTCGGTTGAATGCCATACAGATATTTGCGAATTTCCTTTTCGCCCAACGTAGCCGCGTTACCGATGATGTCGAGATTGAACTCCCAGCCGTGGCCGTTGAAGTTCACATGGTACGAGTCGGGATCCTTATAAACTTCCGCGACCGGTCCGCCCAGCATTGCGCGTGCCGCCGAGTCGTGCGTCCAGAGCGCGTGGTAGATATCGCCGATGAAATTTTCCGTCGGAATCTTCCAATTGCAGTTGATCACCGACTTGACGCAGCCGCCGACAAACTCCGTGCCCTCCCCGTCCATATCGAGGATCACATCGAGGTAATACCGGAAATCGCCAAGGTATTCGTTCAACGAGGGCGCATCCGGATCCATATTGCCGAATACGAGGCCCTTGTAGGTTGCGACCTGAGCGACGGGGTGCAGGGCGTGCTCGGCACGATTCATTCCACTTTCGTCGAACAATTCCTGGCCGGCCATGCCGCGCAGCGCACCGTCGATGCCGAAAGCCCAGCCGTGATAGTTGCAGACGAAACTGCGTGCGTTACCAGCGTCCGTGAAGTTCAGCTTGTTGCCGCGATGCGGACAGGTGTTGAGGAACGCCTTGATGGATCCGTCCTTCTGGCGAACGACGATGACGTTGTCTTCGGCCATATAGGTCGTCAGATAATCGCCGGCCTTGGGAATCTGTGACTCATGCGCGAGAAACAGCCAGCTCCGGGCAAAGATCTTCTCGAGTTCCTGCTCGTATATGCGCTGATCCCAATAGACCCTGCGCGACAGACGCCCGGCGTCGAGATCGATCAGCCGGTCGAGGCCGGCAAGCGGCTCGCTAGCCGGATCCTTGCGCAGCCGCTCGCAGCTTCCGGTGCACTCGTATGTCATTTCTTCGCTCCTCAGATTGCCGACGCCGCCGCGTCCGCTTCCTGTTCAAGGTCGGCGTAAATATCGTCGCCTTCCTCGATCACCTTGTAAGTCCGCAGATCCACCGTGCATGGGAACGCCATCGCTTGCCCGGTCGGAATATGAAATTGCCCATCGTGGAGCGGGCAGGCGATCAGATCGCCGTCTACAATTTCGCCTTCCGAAAGCGAAGCGGTCGCATGCGTGCACATATCGGACGTCGCATAGAAAACACCGTCGACGTTGTAGACCGCAAGCGGGCAGCTCGACTGCTGAACCTTGCACACCTGTCCTGGTTGCAGCTGGTCTCGTTTGATCAAGAAAATCTTGTTGCTCATCTCAGGAGTCCTTCTCGCTTCGCTGCGGATGCAGCTGTACGAAACCCAGCCCGGTCACCCACTCCGGCACTGCCTCGTAGGCAATCGTTTCTCCGCGGGAGCCTTCGAGCGCTCCCATGGCGCAGGCCCAATTGCGGATTTCCATTCCACCCTCACCGCCGTGCTCGAGGATGTACTCGTCCGACAACGCGCATAGCGCATTGAGATCGCCTGCCTCGGCGTACCCGATGATTTCGCGATCGAACACTGCGTTCACTCGCCCCATTTGGGCAGAGCCTACCCAATGACTTATTCCACCGCTGCCGATCACGACGACGCGCTCATCGATGGGGAAAGCCTCGACTGCCCGCCTGATCTGTTCGCCCAGTTCCGCGGATCGCCGTAACGTGATGTACGGATCGACGCCGCACGCCAGATAGACCGGAATGGTTTTGACGTCTACGCTCATCGTGCGCAACGGATCGACGATAAGCTGCTGAGGAATCGCCACCGAATGGTCCGCTGTGAACGCGCGCGCCACCGCCCAATCGAATCCGTTTTCACGTCCGTACGTAGCGATATGTGCCGCCAACGCCTCGTTATTGCTGAACGCAGCGCGTTTGAGTCCGGGTAGCTGATCGATGGGGCCGTCGACGTCTCCGGTCGCTATCAGGTAGCTCGGCAGACACTGCGGACCGAACAAGATGTAGTGATCGCAGCCGATGATGATTACGGTGGTCGGCTCTAGCTCTTGCAGGCGCTGCGCGCACTCCGCATAGGCCTGCCAGACCGCATCGCGCTGCTGCTTCGCCGGCGCCTCCGGCGCCACATACATGACGGGATCATGCGGGACCAGAAACGCTCCTACGATTTTTCCCATAGTTGATCTACCCCTTCAGTGCCGCTGCAAAAACCGCTTCCCCGTCCTTCACATCACGCAGGCGCGACAGATAGGCCCTCATGTCGCGATTCGGCGAGAGCTCCTGCCAAAAACCCATGGTCAACATGCTGTTCACCCCGTATCGCTGAAGGCCTTTCACGTCGAACGACAAGATCATCGCGCGCTCGGCATCAGTCAGCGGCAAGCCCTCGAGGAACTGCTCCGCGCCCTCTTTAAACCGCTGTTTAGCGCCGCGATCGATACACAGCTGATGCAGCACACGCTCCACGCTGTTGCGGCTCATGATTGCTGTCCAACGAAATCCGTGACGAGCCGGAGGAAATCGTCTCTGCGCTCCGTTTGCACCCAGTGGCCGCACTTGGCGAACTGGTACAGATCGGCGTTGGGAATGTGCTGAGCGAGTAGGGCACCGCAAGCAGGCGGCACGACTCTGTCCTCGCGCCCGTGCAGCACGAGCGTCGGCGCTTCGATGCCGGCGACGGCGGACGCGGGGAATCCCTTGACGATCGTCGGCCCGTCGTTATTCGGCCTCGGAATCAGCTTGCGCAAGGCGTCTTGCGCACCAGGACGAGCGCTGGCCTCATAACGCGTCCGGACCATCTCGTCGGTGATGATCGTCTGGTCATAAGGGAACAAACGCATCGTCTGCTCCATGTTCTCGAGCGACGGTTCATACGTCCATGCCGACCGCAGGCCGGGGGTCTGTTCGAATTCGCCTGCAGGAGTGCCTAGCAACACCAGCCGGTCAACGCGTTGCTTGTCGAAAAGGGCGAGACCGATGGCGAGCGCGCCGCCGAACGAGTTTCCGACGAAGGACGCCTTCTCGATACCAAGTGCGTCCATGATGCCCGTGAGATGGCGCACCCAGAGCTTGATGTCGTACTTGCTGCCTTCCTTGAACTCGGTGAAACCAAAGCCGGCGATGTCTGGCACGATCACGCGAAACTGCTCACCAAGATCGCTCATCACGCCCTTCCAGTTGGTCCAGCCCGACACGCCGGGACCGGATCCATGCAGCAGGAAAAGAGGCTTGCCCTGCCCGACCTCGTGATAGTTCGTTCGATGGTCCGCCGCCTGCAGCGTCTTTCCAACGCCTGCCAAATCGCCCATTTTCGCTCTCCTCGCGCTCTCTCCATACACATACGTATGTGTATGGAATGCATCGTATGTCGTGGCAGAGATGAAGTCAATAACCTTCGTCAGTCAATTTCCAGGTGTTAACGTGAATACACATGACCATACGGCTCTGCATGTGTCGATGAAGTAAAATATTTCTTTTGCCCTTACGGACACGCAATGTCACGATCTTCGGTAGCGCGTACTTCGGACGCGTCAAGCAAACCTCAACTCACGCCGGATGACTGGATTCGTGCAGCCGCAGAAGTTCTGGTCGACAAGAGTGTCGAAGCCGTGCGTGTAGAGGTTCTGTCGAAAAATCTTGGGGTTACACGGGGCAGCTTTTACTGGCACTTCAAAGACCGCGACGATCTCTTGAGTCATTTGCTGACGTGGTGGCGCGATACCGCCACTGAGCAAATCATTGAGCGTTTTGAGAAACGCAACGTCAAGGCGCGGGAACTGCTGCGCGAACTGATGGCATTGCCGTTTCACGGCGAAGCAGCGCAGGTTGCCGCCGCGACGGAGTTAGCGATACGGGGATGGGCAAGGCGGGACGAGATGGCCCGTCAATTTGTGGATGAGGTGGATGCGAAGCGCCTTGCTTATATTGCCCAGTGCTTTAGCGCACTCGGCTTCGATATTTCGGAGGCACGGAAGCGCGCATTCGCCCTTTACAGTTATGAGTTGGCCGAATCCCTACTTTCAAACCAGGGTACCGATAAGCAGCGGGATGAGCGGCGCGTTTTCATGGAGCGCATGCTGCTGCGCGATGAACACTAACTCTGGCCTACGAAAGCAGGACCTCGCAGCAGCGCCCGTCCTGACTTTCAGCTTCAGCAAGCCGTACCAGTAGGTCATGCTGCGACCGGCTGCTTGCGCATCCTGATGCCGTCAGGCGGGGCACAGGGCACAGCGACGAGCTTTTGTGCGAAATCTTCGGCACAGTAAAACAACCCAGGTCTGGAACACTGGACTTAGTAATCGTCCAGGGCAGGTACCGCGCTGCCAATCCGCAAACTTCTTGGGGTTACGCCGAACGCCTGCTTGAACGTCCGACTGAAGTGGGCTGCGTCGTTGAATCCCCATTTGTAAGCCACGTCCGTCACCGTTTTCGTACTGGCAGCCGCACATAGTTCGCGA
The DNA here is from genome assembly GCF_040948765.1 of Paraburkholderia sp. BR10923. Classification (NCBI taxonomy): domain Bacteria; kingdom Pseudomonadati; phylum Pseudomonadota; class Betaproteobacteria; order Burkholderiales; family Burkholderiaceae; genus Paraburkholderia; species Paraburkholderia sp. BR10923. Next base: position 37,882 of record NZ_JBFPKO010000033.1, read on the forward strand.
TAGCAGACTTTCAGCCGACGATCACGGATCCAACGACTGACCGTTGTCCCCGTACCTGCGAAGGTAACATGTAATTTCCGCACCGAAATATGATGAGCGTTTGCGATTGACGCAGCGCACAATTCGGGGTCGTCCAGATTTTTGTCAATGTACTGCCGGATCGCATTTAGCAGTATGGCCTTTGAGGATGGACGATCGGTGTCGACGGTAATCGCCGCGTCGAGCAAGTCGAAAAAGGACTGACAGGCAATCGCCAATGCGCCATCGGACAGTTGGTCGAGCTCCTGCGAGATCGTCCGGAGATGCTCACCGGCAATGGCCGACAAGCCGGAACCTTGCACCGCCGGTAACGCGCCGCACAAATGAGTGGCAGCGCTCGCAACCGTCAAGGGAACTCGCTCGCGGGGCAAAAGCAGATAGAACTCGCGATGAGACCCCTCCACGTCAAAGTCAAAACCGAGCTCACTATCCCAGATCAGCAGATGATTGGGGGGCAGTACGACCTCGCGCCCATCTTCGTAGCGGCACGCTAGCCGTCCACTGAGGTTCATCAGAACACCCAGTAGCGGTGCATCTCCCGACGCCGCTCGTTGGCCGGTAATCCGGCCACTCCGCAACTCCCCGATTGTCAGCCGATCCACTTTCCGGTACCGCACAGATGCGTCAAATCCGTCCGGCTCTGGGATCGATAACGTCCAATTTACATGCAGATCAGAGAGCTTGCTGCTGAATGCGTCCTGCAAGAGCTTGTGGGGCAACCCGTGGGTCGACCAGGTAACAGCTGCCATTGGGTTCCTTTCCATTGGCGAATTGACAGATAACAACTACCAGCGATCGTGTGGATCAGGAAGGCCGCCGTCAAGTGCGCAGAAACCCGAATCCGGGCCCACGATGCACAAACCGACAAGTCGCATGCACGCATGTGCAAGCGCCGGATGCCAGTCACCCAGTACAGTCGGCCATCACTAACAGCAACCAAACTATTAAATAGGAGGAGATGATGAGCGATCTGCGTCCTGTCGTCATCTATGGCGCCAGCGGTTATACCGGACGGTTGGTGGCCGAGTACCTGCGCGAATACAACATCCCGTTCGTCGCCGCAGGTCGCAACAAGTCGAAGCTACAGGAAGTCATGGCTTCAGTGCCCGGAATCGAAACTGCCGATTACGAAATCGCCGAAGTCGACGGTTCTGTCGAGTCGCTGGTAGCGCTTTTCAAAGGCAGAAAGGTCGTCTGCAATATGGTCGGCCCTTTTTTGCGATATGCGCCCCCAGTCCTCGAAGCCGCGCTGCGCGCCGGATGCCACTATCTCGACACTGCCGGAGAGCAGCAACACCATCTTCAGTTACTTGACGAATGGGGCCCCAAATTCGCAGCCGCCGGACTGGTCGTATCGACTGCTGTGTCCATGCAGTATGCGGTTCACGACATTGCTGCCCGCATAGTTCTGGAAACACCGGGAATCGACACTCTCGAGCTTGGGGAGTACGTCAGCGCAATTCCGACAGTGGGCTCGAGCCAGTCGATGTTCGACGTGATTCGCACAGATTCTTACTACCTCCAGGACAACGTTCTTAAAAAGTACGATGGCATCGTCCAGCAGGACATGGTTGTGCCTGGTACCGCCTATGTTGTCCCGGGCCTGCAGTGGGGTGGCACGGCACTCCCCGTGTTCTTCCGGGATGACCGCAGGGTGCGCAACTGTCGCATGTTCGTCGCGATGCGTAATGACAAGGGCGATATTCCCCAGCGGGTTCGTGCAGCGGAGCGCATGTTCAAGGTCATGTTCCAATGGTTGCCTGAAGAGAAGCTGCACCCGGTGCTAGACCGGATCGCAGCCAGCATGACGCCCAACACGCCGCCTCGTGAAAACCGGCAGGTGCACCGATCCGTTGACTGGTGTATTGGCCGCGGGAACAACATCACAGCACGCGCAGTTATTCACGGCACTTCCGGCTATCAAATCACGGGTGTTTTGCAGGCTTATGCGGCCATGCGATTGCTCGGAAACACCTACAGCGGTGTGGGCTTCCGATCGCCGGCGCAGTTCCTGGGACATCGCGAACTCATGGGGGCTCTGGAGGCGTTTGGCCTTGCACGCGTGACCGAGGAGACAGTGGCATGACCGCGGTGCCTGTTTGGATAGCCGGCGTAGGCATGACCTCGTTTGGGGTTAGGCAAGACGCGTCGGTCAAGGATCTCACGAGGACGGCGGTGCTTGAGGCCATCTGCGACGCCGGAGGCGATCTGAGCACCATCGACGCAGCGTACTTTGGCAATACGTGTCAGGACGTCCTCGAAGGCCAGGTGGTAGTGGCCGGCCAGATGGCGCTGCGATCAATGGGCTTCGAACGCATCCCGATCGTGAACGTCGAGAACGCGTGCGCGACGGGGGCGACAGCCTTGCATCAGGCGATCATGCATGTGCGCTCTGGGGCAGCAGACGTCGTGCTGGCAGTCGGAGCCGAAAAACTGAGTATTGGCGACAAGAGCAAAGCACTTGGAGTCTTCGACGGCGGTGTCGACGTCAATGACAGGCAAGGTGTGCGAGCCGTTCTCGAGGAGCTGGGGGGCGGGATTCCAGACGATGGGCAACCTCACAGCCTGTTTATGGATATCTACGCTGCGCTCACCAGAGCACACATGAATGCGTTCGGAACCACGCAGCGACAGCTTGCCGTCATCTCCTCGAAGAATCATGCGCATGCTGTCCATAACCCTCTCGCACACTTTCGCAAGGAAATGTCAGTGGAGGACATCCTGGCGGCACGGCCGGTGTCGGGGCCGCTCACAGTCCCAATGTGCGCCCCACTAACAGATGGAGCGTCCGCAGTTGTCGTTTGCAATGCGGCCGGCCTGCGACGTCTCGGCAGCGCCCAGCCGATACGGGTACTTGCAAACGTTCTGCAGAGTGGGACCGTGCGTCCGCTCTCGGCTTGGGATCGATCAGTCACCCGCCTCGCTGCTCGGTCCGCCTATGAACAGGCGGGAGTCGGACCCGAGGACATTTCCGTCGCGGAGGTCCATGACGCATCTTCATTTGGTGAGCTTCTGCAATCCGAGTTGCTTGGATTCTGTGAGATCGGCGCCGGCGGCCCGTTCGCGGAATCTGGTGCAACGAAGCTCGGCGGCAGCTTGCCGATCAATCCGTCCGGTGGCCTCGAATCCAAAGGTCACCCAATGGGGGCCTCTGGCCTCGCCCAGATCTATGAGCTTGTGCACCAGCTTCGCGGTAACTGCGGAGCACGCCAGGTGCACGGCGCCCGTATAGCCCTCGCGGAGAACGGCGGCGGGCTCTACGCAGGTGAGGAGGCGGCCGCCGCAATCACCATTCTCGGCTCCTGAATCGTCCGCAAATCTTCTCGGAGGAGACAATGACCTACCAGACACTTAACATCCGGCGCGATGGCCGGACTCTTTTCGTTGATTTCAACAATCCCCCGCTGAACCTGATCAATGCTCAGATGATCGGCGAGCTGTTCGACCTTGCGGGATCGCTCGCGTTTGACCGTGAGACCGCGGTCGTAGTCTTCGGCAGCGCGAACCCGGAGTTCTTCGTTGCGCATTTTGACCTGAACGACCTCCTCCGGCTCTCTAGCGACCCGACCGCGCCCCGGAGCCGTTACGACGACATCAACGTGGTGCAAGCCCTCTCGACGGCATGGCAGACCCTGCCGCAGGTCACCATTGGCGTGGTCGATGGAATCTGCCGCGGCGCGGGGCTCGAATTCATACTCGCCCTCGATATGCGCTTCGCGACGCCAGGAAGCAGGTTCTGTCTGCCAGAGGCCAGTGGCGGCATCTTGCCTGCAGGCGGCGGTACCACACGTCTTGCGATGTTGATCGGGCCTGCCCGTGCTCGTGAAGTGATCTTGTCGGCACGCGATTTCAGCGGCGACGAAGCGGCGACCTACGGTTTTGTGAACCGGACGCTGCCGCGCGAGGATCTCCATACATACGTAATCACGCTTGCCCACGGTGTCGCGACGCGACCGCCAAGCTCGATTGCCGCTGTGGACGAGGTCATCAAAAGCGTTTTTAGCTGGGCCGTCGACGCACAATTCGCCGGCTTCGCCAGTGAGAACGCGGCGTTCATGAAGCTTGTAGACGAGCCCCCTGTCCGGGAGGGCCTAGAAAAGATGGCGCAACTGCAGGACGTCGAGCATGAGCGTGACCTCCCAGCGCTTCTCGCCGCCGCCGAGTAGCCGAAACGATCGTCACAAACAGGAGACGCCGAAATGACACAACAGGTCGAACACGCTGCGCTGACTTCAGTGCGGCCGGATCTGCCGTACGTCGAGCTCACGGGATTCGAAGTCCTCAGCGAGGAAGAACGCAACATCCAGCAAGCGATGCACAAGTTTGCACGAGATGTAATGCGGCCTACGGCGATTGCCATCGACAAGCTGAGCGCCGAGGATGCGATTGCACCAGGCTCTCCGTACTGGGACTTTATCAAGACCGCAGCTTCAGCCGGGATCAGTTTCGACACCGACGCTGATGATGTGCCGCCCCAAGCACTGGCCCGGCTACAGGCTATCGTAATCGAAGAATTCGGGTGGGGTGACGTGGGACTAACGGTCTCGCTCGCCGCAGCCGCGTTCCCGAACATGATCGCCAAGCGGGCCGCCAACCAGGAACTCATCGATCTGACTGCAAACAAGCTCGGATGCTGGATCGCGACCCAGCCAGATCGCGGTTCCGACGGCACAATGCTCTACCCGGGCGAACGGCACGCTACAGCACCGCAGGGCAACAAAGGCAATCTCACAGCGAAGGTCAGCGGTGGCGACATTGTGATCAATGGACAGAGTTCTGCCTGGGTCTCAAACGGTTCTGTAGCGCAGGTTGCAATCTTGACGATCGTGGCCGACTACGGTAACGGGTTCTTCGACGAAGAAGGGCATCCGCACGGTATCGAGGTGATTGTTCCCTTGGACCTTCCAGGCGTGAGCCGCGGCAAGCCGCTTGAAAAGCTCGGCCAGCGGGCGTTACCGCAAGGCGAGATCTACTTCGACAACGTCAAGGTGCCCCTGCGCTACGCAGTGTCCTCACGGGAGGAATATTGGCGCGGTCATGCAAATACGTGGTCGACAGCGGGCGTTGGCATGGGCCAGATGGCAACCGGCATGGCGAGGGCTGCATTCGAAGTGGCGCTCGCCTATGTGCACGAGCGGCGCCAGGGCGGCGCACTTCTCAGCGACCATCAAATGGTCCAGTACCGGCTCGGTGCCATGGCGCGGAAAGTCGAAACCATTCGCGCGGTGGCCAGGCGTGCCACTGAGTACACCCTACTCTCGCCGGCTAAACATCCGTACTTTACCGGCGCGTCGAAGGTTACGTGCACCGACCTCGCGTTCGAAGTCGTAGACGAGGCCCTGCAGCTGTTCGGCGGTTATGGATTGACCCGTGAATACCCGCTAGAGAAGCTCTTTCGGGACGCAAGGGCTGCCCGGATCGAGGACGGCGAGAATCATCTTCTCAACATGAAATTTGGCTACCTGAATTCGCTGCTGTACCGCTGCAATCGAATCGGGTTGTGAACTAGGAACTTGTATGGCTATCACAGATTTCTTCGACCGCGGGTGGCGGGCCAACCCCGAGAAGATCGCCTTCATCGCTGGCGATCGCACCTTCACGTATAGGCACATCGGCGAGCTGTCCTGCCGCGTCGGCAATGCCCTACTCGGCCGTGGTATCGAGCGCGATGCCAAGGGCGCAGTGCTGGCAAGTAACGACCCTGAGGCGTGGGGTTGTGTGCTCGGACTGTGGCGCGCGGGGCTCGCCTGGGTCCCGGTCAATCCGGCGAATCCGCCAGAGGAGACCCAGCGGCTGCTGGACGGCTTTGACTGCGAAGTACTGTTCTGTCACGAGCAGTTCCTGCCGCTTGTGCATGAAATTCGTGCCGACCTGAAAAAACTGCACACCGTGATCTCTCTGGGCGACGACGTCGAAGCTGCATCTGCAACGGGTGCCGTTACGCTCGAATCGTTCCTTGCAAACGCGCCAGCCTCCCTTCCGGACTTTGTCCCGGAACAGGGCTCACTCGCCGGCGTGATGCCGACCGGGGGAACGACGGGGGCACCGAAAGGTGCGATGAACACTCACCGAAGTTTGTCCGTCAGCGCACTGCACCAGATGTTTGCCGCGCCATACTCTTCGGACGAGCCGATCGTGAATCTTGTCGCCGCTCCGATGACACACGCCGCCGGTACGCTTACCCTGCCATGTACCGCGCGCGCAGGGACGATCGTGGTGATGAATCGAATGGACCTGCATCAGCTGCTTGATCTGATCGAAAAACACCGTGTTACGGAACTCTATCTGCCGCCCACGGTAATTTATCGACTTCTCGAAATTCCCGGGATCGAAAAACGCGACTTCTCGTCGCTAAAATACTTCATCTACGGCGCAGCTCCGATGTCAACGGAGAAGTTGCGTCGCGCGATCGAAGTGTTCGGACCGGTGATGTTTCAGGGATACGGTCAAGCTGAAGCTCCCTCCGCGATTGCATTCATGCGTCCCGAAGACCACTTCCGCAACGGTGAAATTGCCGACGACGCGCGGCTCTCGGCCGCCGGGCGGCCTGCTCCGCTCGTGCGTGTCGAAATCCTCGACGACAATGGCAGAATTCTTCCCATCGGCGCGGCAGGCGAGATCTGCGTTCGTGGCGATCTGCTGATGGCAGGTTACTACAAGGCCCCGGACAAGACCGCTGAAACAATCATTGATGGCTGGCTCCACACCGGCGACATCGGTTATCTCGACTCAGAAGGCTTCCTTCATATTACCGACCGCAAGAAGGACATGATCATAAGCGGCGGATTCAACGTCTACCCGAGCGAGGTTGAGCAGGTCATCTGGACCCACCCGGCGGTGCAGGATTGCGCCGTGATCGGCATTCCGCACGCAGACTGGGGCGAAGCAGTCACGGCTGTGATCGAACTGAACCAGGGCGAACAAGCGACCGAGGACGAGATCATTGCCTATTGTCGCCCAAAGCTCGGTGGAATCAAAACCCCCAAGCGCGTCGTGTTCGTCGATGCCCTTCCCCGAAGCCCCAACGGCAAGGTCCTAAAAAAGGATGTGCGCGCGCCTTTCTGGCGGGACGAGCAGCGCAAAATCTGACATTCACACGAGGACGTAGAAGTTCGGCCGGTCGGCATACTCCGACCGGTCTTTTCGAACTCAATAACGATTGCATTGGTTCGCATACCGAAATAAATCGTGCAGGCCTAGCCTACCTTTCGTTAGCGATGGCAAAGAGGAGACATTGAATGGACAAGAACCGTCCTTTGGTTACACCGACAGACGTCAGGGGGATGCCAAACTGCGTCAAAGTGTTGTGTCGCGCTGCAGCAATGCGTGGCAATGCGGAGGTGCACGGCCATGTTCAGTAATCTCGTCGTGGCCATCACTGGTGCGGGGTCGGGCATTGGCCGCGCGCTGGCTATCGAACTCGCTCGCAGGGGCGCTCGTCTCGCACTGTCAGATGTGAGCGAGCAGAATCTGGCGAAAACCGTCGAGCTATTGCCGGTCGCCACCTCGTCACGCTCCTACTTACTCGACGTATCAAGTCGCGATGCAATGTTTCGGCACGCTGACGAAGTAGCCAGTGACTTCGGGCAGGTCGACTTTGTGATCAACAACGCCGGAACCTCAGTGCTGGCCTCAGTCGAACACGCCACGATAGAGGAGTTCGAGAAGGTAATCGGAATCAACCTGTGGGGTGTGATCTACGGCACCAAAGCCTTCTTGCCAAAAATGCTGGCCCGGCGCCAAGGCTGCATCGTAAATATATCGAGTGTTTTCGGGCTAGTGGCGACACCCTGCTCGGCTGCATACACAATCTCCAAGTTCGGCGTTCGAGGACTAACAGAAACACTGTGGCAGGAATTGGAGGGCACCGGCGTGCGAGCCGTACTCGTGCACCCGGGTGGCATCAACACCAACATCAGCAACGTTCCAAAAGCCGAACATGAGACGGATTTTGAGCGTCGTCTACTGGATGCCAACAAACGCCAGATGACGACAACACCCGAGCAGTGTGCACGCGAGATTGTGGCGGGACTGCTACGCGGCGACAAACGGCTGCTGGTTGGCAATGGCGCGCGCTCGCTGCAATGGATTGCTCGTCTGTTTCCCGACAGCTATGGCGCACTCGTGCGCAGAAAGTTGGGGGTTTAACCCGGCCCGACCCGGCGTTACGTCGCGGCAACGTCCTGGTCAACGGCCCGCAAGTCGCCACGCCAACCCGTTCTAGCACGAGCGCGTCGCAGAGCACTGCGGCGGCCTTACTGTCCCACGGTTCCGCGAAGGCCGCCACTCCCAATATGGCCTCGCTGAACTGTCGGAAGCTGTAGTTCGACCACAACGTATAGAAAAAAACGACAACGGAGACAATTATGTGGAAGTGGAAGTACGCAACAACGGCATGCCTGTCAGCCTTGACGCTGATTGCTGGATCTGTCGACAGCGCACACGCACAGGCGGCTGGCGACAACGTCGTCAGTCTTGGCTGGGCGCATGTGGCGCCACAGACCGGTAGCGGTCCGCTGACGGTAACAAGCGTCGGCGGAACGCCTGTCAACATGCCGATTCCGGGTTCAGGGTCTGGTGCCCGAAGCGCAGACTTACCCGCCTTCATCTTCGAACACTACATTACCAATCAAATTGGCGTTGCGTTTTTGGGTGGCTGGCCCGGTCGAATGCAGCTAGAGGGGCGGGGCGTGATGGATAGTTATGGCGTTCTGGGCGATACGCGGACGTGGGCTCCCGAGGTGGTATTGCGTTACCACTTTGGTCAGCCCGACAGTCGATTCAGGCCCTTCGTCGGCGTCGGCGTCAATTACACGTGGTTCACTGACACGCGTGTCACGAACTCCGATTTTGTCGAGCAATCCTTCGGTCCCGGTGGAACTGCGACTGCACATGCCTCCAGTTCATGGAATCCGGTGGTACAGGCTGGCCTTGACTATCAGATATCCAGGCGCTGGTCTGTGGACATGCTGGTGGCATATATCCCTACCGACACCAATGTGACGCTGACAGGGAAAACGGCAGGCGGAACAGAGATTGTCAGTCATGCGAAAGTCAGGCTTCATCCAATCGTGACTTTCCTCGGTATCTCGTACAAGTTTTAACGGTCGAAGGTGCTGCCTAAGCTCCGAAGGTATTCGGACGGAGCTTGACTGCATCATCTCTAGCTCCGGGTTCGATAGAACTCAATCGACGGCGAACGATTCCGAAGGGCAGAAGCAACAACGGTTCGTTAATAAAAGCGTTATAAATTTCGTCCCATTACGCCATCAACTACATGGCGCTCCTTTTGAGCTAATTTCATTCATATGAGGGGAAGATAACATGCGAATGGCAGGCAAAACGGTGCTGGTCACAGGTGGAAATAGTGGAATTGGATTCGCTGCGGCCAAACGGCTATCGGAAGAAGGCGCTACTGTGGTTATCACTGGACGCAACGAAGCTACACTTTCCGAAAGCAAGGCGGCACTTGGCGAATCGGCTTTTGCCTTTCGCTTGGATGCTACTGACTTCGTCGGCCTGGAATCCGGGCTCGCATCCATCGTGAGAGACGTAGGCAATTTCGACGCTGTGTTTCTGAATGCTGGCGACGCAAGCTTGACGCCAGTGGGCGGCACGACTGTAGAACAGTTCGATCACTTGATCGCGACGAACCTGAAAAGTCCCTTCTTCTGCGTTCAAGCGCTCCTACCCCACCTACGAAACAATGCTTCTATAGTACTGAATAGTTCGATCGGCAATGCGATCGGAATGCCGGGGATGGCAGCCTATGCTGCCAGCAAGGCTGGACTGGTCGGGATGGCCCGATGCATCGCCTCAGAGCTGTCTGGAAGAGCGATCCGAGTAAATGTCGTCTCTCCCGGTAATATTCGAACTCCGTTCTGGCGAACTGTAGCAGACGCCGCGCTCATTCCAGCCGTACATGAGTTCGCGACGCAATCCGTCCCACTGGGCCGCCTGGGTGAGGCAGAAGAGGTCGCAGAGGTTGTGCTCTTTCTCTGCTCTAGTGAGTCATCATATGTGCAAGCTACCGAACTCTATGTTGACGGTGGGGTCACTGGCGCGATGATGGGGGCTCCCGCCTATCGCCAGGGTTAGCGTATCTGCATCCGGCAAGGTGCGACATCGCTTTGGTCGACATCACTCCGATGTGCTTAATCGATAGCCCGCAGTTCTGTCGAATCCCTGAAGACGGTTCACAACAGGCATTCCCCCGTCCGCTCGTCGCGAAACACATCGGTAACCTGTCGGGATGCCAGCACCCTTAGCTGAGTGAAGCAGGCGATATCAGCTGCGTCGACAGGTGTAGATCGTCTCTCGAATCAGGCGCAGTTCTATGGAAAGTCTGGCAATCAGCGTCAGGAGCATTTCACCCTACTGCGGGGCAGCGCTGAGCGCTCTCCATACGACCTTTGTCGCTGCACGAAGTGCTTCAACGTCGGCCGAGCCCCCGCGTACAGGGCGAACGAGGACAATTAGTCCCGCCATATGCGAATAAAGCAGACGACCGCGGAGCGCGCATTCTTGAGGTGTAAGCGACGGGTTGATCTTCCCTACCAGGCTCGCAAATGTTTCCTGAAATTGGCGGTTAAATCTGGCCACCAAGCTCCGGGCAAACTCTTCACGCTCTCCCATGCTCCATCCTTCGAGACAAAACGGCGCAATGTGGGTACCGGGTTTGGTCAACTCATCAAAGGCGACGTCCACGATAGCGTCGAGCCGAACCTCTGGTGACCGTTCATCGTCCTTGACCAAACTTTGATACAGCGTCAGGTATCGCGTCGCGACCTCTTCCATCGCCGCACGCAACAAGTCTTCCCTGCTCGGGAAGTAGTGCTGCAAAGTGGCCAGGTGAATACCTACCTCACTGGCAACGCGCCGGAGAGCAAAACCGACGTTACCGTACTTTGCGAGCACATCGATCGCCGCCTCGAGGATTTCCGGAGTTCGCGTTGTCCTGTTACCGCGACGCTTCGGCTCGTCGGGTTCCTCTTTCCTGCCAGCCAGGTTGATCGCGACCTGTTTCACTTATGCACACTCCTAGCTGATTGCCAGTTGTCCGGGAATGGCGGTCGACGCAGCTGCACCGCCGAGCGACGACTGCCTTAATGGGGCACGACCACGGCGTACCACGGTTGACTACCGCCCTCAACAGGAGATCCGTCACTGCTCCGCGCCCAGATAATACGTCAAACGACCAATAATTACCAGACCACCGACCAATTCTCGATTTACACGTCCGAACTTCCACCAATATATAGACAAATCCGTAGTTTCCCGGTTGCTGAGAATCTTGATTTATTGGTCGTATGACTGTATAAATCAGTCATGCGACCAATATTAGAGATTGCCTGACGCCGACCTTCCATCGGCCACGCATTTCTCCGTCGCGCACGTTGGTGACGCAGCCAACCCCGTTCCACGTTGGATAAGACACAGTCGAGGACGGGCGACGTTGGTAGCCGCGCCTGTGAATGCTTGATGTATCCATGGAGGTCGCGATGAGCCTCAGCGAGAAATCCTTGCGCAACTTGATCGACAAGTGGCTTGCGCCAACTCCGGCATCACCGGTACATCTAACGCGGTCGCGTTTGAGCAATACGGCTTCGGGAGAAGCGCGTTGCGTCTTCGCGAGGTCTTCCAGACTGACTGGGACTGTGCCGCTCGAAATTATGTTCTTCAGGCACGATGACGGCCGTTGGTATGTATATCCTCCTGCGACGAAACGGCCGTCAATGCGCCCCGGCTGATTTTGCTCCAGAGGCAATTGCGACCGCCCGGTCGCATCTCCCGTTCGTCAACGTTCGTCCGAATCCGCGGTCAGCCGAGCCGAGGCACAACTATCGGGGAGAGTCGTTTGCGGCCCGGCCCGTCGTCAGTTTCACGCTGTGTCGTTCGTGAAGACCATGAAGGGGTAGTCGTCCTCGATCGCATCGCAAATTCCTGACGTGCTGACGCTACCCGATACGTTCAAGCCGGCGAGACGTATATCTACACTTGTCTGCCCGTCCATGCTAACCCACCCTTTCGCTCTCTGCCGTTCGCGTCTGACGAAGTGGGATCACGTCCGCCCCGGTTAGCTCCGCGAGCTTCCTCTTCAGCGTGAATATTTCAGCGACCAGCGATTGCTCACGGGCCAAGGCCGCCTCATAAAGCTCCCGATACTTCTCGGTCTCTTCTTTATGTCTGGCAAGCTTCCCTTGAATCTCCTGTTGCGGCGTGCGCTTCTGCTCCTCCGCAGCTGCCTTAATGTCGGCAATCAGTGCCGCAAACTGTGGACGGGACCTTTTAATACTGCCCTTCTTACAGCCCGCCTCCATGCTGACCGAGTCATTGCTGATTTTTGTGCCCTTCGGCACTACCTTCGGGACGCCTCGTCTAAGGCGCTCCAGCGCCTCCTCATATCTATCTCGTGCCACGTACACTCCTGTTGCGTTTCCTCGCAGGACGCTGCCGGCAGCTATGTGCAGGCTTACTTCGCTCCACGGGGACCGAGCTTATGCTCAGTGCTCGCCCCCTTCTCGCTTGCAATCCTTTGCCTACGCTCCAGCAATCTCGCAAGGATATCTCTTTCGATCCTGGTCTCTGGTAGGTCCGGAGCCGCGCTGTCCAGCTCCATCACCATTTGCAACTGGATCCGAATGATCCGCTCAAACTTGGGCAACTGGATGACCAGGTTCTTGCAGTCATTCAGCAGGCATTCGAGGTTCATCGGATCCTCGGGACGCTTGTCACACTGGCCTACTTTAGTACAGCCACCGGCAAATGTTTCGCGATAACCCCGCTTACCCTGACGGAACTCGTTCAGCGTCGTGACCCGATCAAGCGACACCTGTTTGCGGCGCACCGCTCGGTCATACCATATAGCGTATCCGCCGCTTAGCTGCCCCGGATCGCCCATCTCCACGTTGACCAAATGTCCGAGATATTCGGCGTCAGGCTCGGTCGCTTGCCACTCCACGCCGAAGTGCTTCCCGCCGGCTTGCTGACCGGAGATGAAGTCACCCGCAAACTGTGAGCCGCGGGCGTAATACAGCGACATCTCGTGGGTTATGTGCTGCAACTGGCGCTTCAGCGATGGCAGAGATACGAGGCCGCTGGCGTGGGCGTATAGTGCGAGCGATCGGCGGAACTGGTGTGTGGTAAGCCGCCACCGCTGGCCGACACTAAAGTCGCCCTCACCTCTCCAGTCCCGTTCCGGATCGACTAACTCCAACTCCTCGAGGTCTTTCTCTGTGATCGCGATCTCCAGTACGGAACGTAGCCGATTAAATGACCGCTCGGAAAACTGTAGGTTCGGAGTCCGGTTCCTCGCCTCGAACCTAGGAGAAAATATGCTACCTATGCTGACGAACAGATAATGTGAACTCTCTCCCGACGTACTGTCTTTTGGGGTGTCGCCCGCCAGCCCATAGACCGCTCGCGAGATGCGCTGCGCCAGGACGATCGCACGTCGGCCGCTACTGCTCGTCACCCATTGCGCACGTTTGGGCTTGCCGCCGGTCAGCTTCGTGACGCGTCCTTGCACCATGTAATGCGCCACACCACCGGCCGTTACTTCCGCCAGGCAAAAATGCGGCAGTGCCTCGACTTCGTTGTGACGCATCCCAGTAAAAGCCTGAATTTGTAGCGCACATGCCCCCATGATTTCTGTCAGCAACGCTGATAGACTTTGGAAATGCGCGCCATACCCCTTCCTCGCCCAGAAGTCTTCGAGATCGTATTCACGCAGCACTTCCACGAAATCAGGTCTCGCTTCTTGCCTACGTTGTCCCAGGTCTTTCTGTCGGGCTCTGCTCCTTCCCAAGAGTTTGTCTTTCGCGCACGCACCCAACATCTCCAAGATTCTGTCGATAACTCGCTCACAGTCGCCCAGCTCCGAGGCAAGTGCAGCTAATACATGCGTATAAATTCGAGTCGGCAGCGGAGGTGTCTGGAAATGATCGACGGCCGCGCCGATGGCTGCTATTCTGCTGATGGTCCTCGCCTGTACAACCTTGAATCCCACCCGCTCCTGTCCCAATTGGCGCAGTAACTGCAGCAATGGCGAGAGGCATCTGGCGTGGACGGGGTACGTTGTCGCATGCTGTATCATCGCTTCGGAATCCGCCATCAGCTGGCCGAGCGTTGCGCATTGTGATTCCGCTACTGCAGCTAGCCGACAGATCATCGTGCAATACTTGATCATCGTCGCGTTGCTTAACGGGTCAGTCCGCAGGTAGATCAGGACGAACATCAGCCAGCGTATTTCATCTACCAGCGCCGAGCGCTGTGGCGTCATCTGCCTTAGCGCCGCCGGAATATCTGGGGCAGAGTACGGAAGGCGCCAGTAATCGAAATACAAAACCACTCCGGATCCATCAGTCCCATACGGTGAACGGTCCCAGGCTAGCTGTCCGTAAAACGATAGCGGGTCGCCGTCCAAACTTCGCGATACGACGAAGTTGTCCGGAGGCATCAATCCATTCGACGAATCATACTCGTCGGGAGCACTTTTTCCGGGAATGCTCTCCAGCCTTGCCTGGAATCTCGTCATTGCAACCTTTCTATCTCAAGATAGGCCCGCATCTTCGCCGACCAATAGGGGGTCAAACTACCGTTTTGATCGACCTTACCCTCAATGTGCGCCACTATGTCCGGTCGAAGTTCCCTTACCCGGTCCAAAATGAACTCAATCCGTTTCAAGACCGGCTCATATTTGCTCCTGTACTCTTCATAGGTACTCACGCGGCTCGCCCTGCGTCCGATGCACAAACGCGCGCTCAATAATTTGTGCACATCCGCCTCATCCGCGTGGGCATGGAAATGCTCGCAGAAGTAGCAGCCCTCGGGGCACTTGCAATCCGGCGTGACGGGAGTGTTTTCAATGATCGGGTTTGGCTGCTGGGGCGCACCACAGGTTCCGCTAACCCGGTCCTCGCTGCCTGGCAGATGGTCGCCTTTCGCCAAGATGTTCACCTTCGTCTCGAGGACTTTCCAGAAGGCAGCAACCTCAAGCTTCCCAATAGTAGGTGATCCGTTGCTGTAGTATCGAGCGGCCGTCTCTTCCGTGTGTTGCATCGCGACCGCGGCAGTGGCCGGATCGCTGGTGCGGATCAAAAAATCCTGCTTGCCCGCGCGGAGTTCGCGAGGATTTACTGTAGGCAAGCTAGGGTCGAGCATGCGAAGTGTCTTGTAAATCGACTGGACCGCAGCGTGTCCGCCTATGGGTTCGGGCTTTTCCGCTTGCTCGTTCGGACCAAGGCTGAAGAAGAGGTAGTCACAGGTTCGTTCTCGCAGAAGAAATGTGCGCAGATACAGGTATTGCCGCAGCAGCCGCGTATGATTCACCCCAATCTCGAAGGTGACCTGCGTCCCGCCGGCGCGGTACTTGATATTGCGAAACTGCTGTCGCGTCACATTCTTTCTAAGAATCTGCTCGTCCAATTCAGGACTCCATGGCAGGCTGGCGACTACTGACAACGGCTGTCCCGACGATGCAAGGAGCAACATCAGGTACCCTTTCATCGCGAGCATTCCGCGCTCGATGCGTGAATGATGCAGTCGGTCGGCAGTAGCCGCCGCCAGTAACTGATGCATTCGCAAGTTGTCCAATCGCAATTTAGCGGGGTGTCGCTTCGTGAGATGGCGAACCTCTTCCGGCTTGCGGATCCTCCCATTTGCGAAATCGATGTGACGCCCTTGCCCAATGGATTGCCGACGCTGCGTCACGGCCCACGGTACCGTTGGAAATACCCATAATCGATTTCCGCGTTCACCTAAGTAATCGCAGACCGGAAGGGGGAATGGATATGGCTTGTGATTCACGAGCAAGTCGGTGAATCCTTCGACCAGGCATTCGCACCACGCCAGCACTTTGCCAACCACCGCCTCATCCGGCGGTAGAGTTGGCTCGACAAGCCGCTTATCCTTCGTAATAAGGTTGATGCCAATTCCGAGATCCTCGAAGCCGGTCACCCGTTGTAGCACTGCGATAGCGTGGCTTTGATAGGCAGCCGCTGGATTCTGACCTAGCGTGCCCGTCATGATCCGTTCGCGTAGGTACGCGACATAGGACTTTAGCGCTTGCTTCAATGCAGGTTCAGCGTAAATAGCGTCGTGCCGACCGTTCAGGTCGCACCAATCCATGAAGCGGAGGTAACAGCCGTATGCGGGTCGCAGACTCGACAGGCGAGTTCCTCCCAACCTGGCCTCGAGGACCACGGATTGAATGACCGTCCGAACGTGCTCGACCCGCCGGCGGTGCATGGAAGCCGGGTCTACACGCCGGCCCTCATTCGCCCCTCGGGTGGCGTTACTCCTGCGCAGAAAGCAGAGTGCACCGAAATCCAGCGTTCCATTCCTGTGACCGAAAGCCAATATTACCCGCTCTGGATGCAGCAATACCGCGCCCTCAGGAAGCGGCAGCAAATGAAGATCAGTTTGCCGGCTCTGAAGGACGCTACCGCGTTCTCTCTTCATCTGGTTGCCTCTGGTCTGTCCAGTTTCTCCCGGCCTTCCAGGGCGTGCCGCTTTACCCTCTCGCCCAGTTCTGTCTCCCATGCATCTTGCGCCGCACGCGCCAATTCGACGGCCTCACGGTAGCGCACGTAGCCCTCAGTAACCGAAATACGCTTGTGGTGAAGCCGCGCCTGGACCCATTTCAGGCCATCCATCAGCGTCCACTTTGGTCCGTCTGTTCGGTTCGGATCCCTCGGCTTGTCAACCAACCGTTCAAGCTCGTTCATCCCGAACGTCGCCCGCAACCAGTGGAACGTGTAATGAAAGTCGCCATCATGCTTACCGCGGACGGCCGGAATAATTTTATTGCGGATAATGTGCCCTAGCGCGTCGCCGGTCTTGTGTCTGCGATGAGTGTTGGTTTCATTGAGTTCGGGAACGGCCTGCATCGATCGATACCATGGCTGCTTTCTCTTCTCGGTCAGGAACAGATACTGGTCGTCGATGTCGCCGCCGGCGGCCATCTTCCGCCGTTTCGTCGCGCGTTCACTGTGTGCGTAGCCGTGAAGGGCGTCATATAGCCATACCGGAATATACAGCGGATAGTTCTGATTGAGCTTCGTGTCGATACCGGTGCCCGGGCCTACCGCGACAACCACGAATCCATGTCGGGCTTGCGTAGCGTAGCGGATGCACGCCGTTCTCCATGAACCACCGGGTGTAGTGCTTGCCCAAACATGCTTCCGCCGAAACGTCAAGACCGTTTCCAGCCGTGCGCCGGTGTACCAAGCCAGCCAATGCATCAGCTGGACTTCGTAGTTTCCGTGCGCGTGCAAGGCTTCCTCCAGCCAAATTTGTTGTTCCACGGTCAAAGGTCGCAGCTTGCCACCGTCCCTGATATGGGGATCGAACGGATTCGGAGATGGCTTGCCCTTCACCTTTAAGTCCGTTGCTGTGACTGGAATTTCTAGGACGATCCCCTGCGACGTTGGAACCGGAATTTTGACTTGCCTTTCTAGCCATGTAGGTTTCGCTGGCTTGAAATGCGTTTCGCTCATCAGATAGCGATAGAAGCGAATGACAGTCTGCATGCGCCTCTGCCCGACGCTGTGGCTGATCACGTTTTGGATGACCAGGTCCGATAGGTATGTTTTGAATCGGTAAGTGGGACGCTCGTCCTTGAAGAAACCAGAGAAGCCCATCCAGTCAATGTTCTCTTCCTCGAGAAATCGTAGGTAGGCGACGAGATCGTCCACCGTGGATGCGATGTCGCGGGTCGATGAATGCGGGTCATACGCCTTCTCCTGCAACCTGTGTCGTATCCACAAGTTTGCTTCGTACCACGGAACGCCACCACTACGAATGACTATCGGGTATAGGTCATAATCGGAACGCTTCCACCGGGGTGAACCGTCTCCTCGGTTAGCTTCGCCTTGGGTGCGCATCGGGCGGATGAAGTAATGCGCGCCGTTCGGCAGTTCGACTCGCGTCGCACCGGTGTCGGCTGCGTCGCACGTAACTGTTTGTACGTAGCGGGGGAGGACGATACGACGCGCATGGCTTTGGGACATGGCTCACCTTCGGCTTTTCTGTCGGTCTCAGTGTATGACCTGTCGATGTCCATTTTCTTAATGATCTGCCAATGTCCATTTATTTTTGGCGCGGCATGCGCCCATCGCGGTGGTTAGTTCGGCATACCCGAAGACCTTCGGCCGGCGCCTCCGCGTCGAACTGTCCGACGCGGAACCATCCGTGATTCGTGATGGGTACCTTCGGAAACGTGTCGACTTTGGGGATGCGGTATCGGCGCCCCAGTCTGTGGACTTCGTACCAGGCTCATACCGCTGGAAACGCATGCGGTGCGTAGTGGTGCATGGACAGCATGAAGTCGATCGCGACCAGTTGTGACGGCGTGATCATTTCGAACTGCACGTCGCAGAGATCACGATTTTCTGGTGTGTCTTGAATGAGACCGGCCGCGAGATCGGCGTCGTGCTGTTCGGCGCGTTCAATTTCGAGCGCGTCGAGCGTGAGCAGGTAGCGCAACAGGTTCATGCGCTCCCAAAACGACAGCACATCGGGCTGCACTCGCACATATCCGGCAGAACTCAGCGACCGACCCACCAGCTCGCGGCGCTTCAGATCCCACTGTGTCGCGAGCAGGTAATTGCGGAAATCGTTGAGGCCCGCCATGTACGCATGCTCCGGCTCCCGGATCATCGATTCGAGCGACTTGTCCCGATCGCCAACGACGCAGCAGAACACGCATCCGAACCGCGAACCGCACGCCGTACGCTGCCCACTTTCGCCGAGAACAACTCCGCACATGCCCTCGTTACCGGCGCGGTACAGGTCCGACAGACGTTCGATCGATCGCACCGAAAACGCACAAGGAAACGGTCGCTTCTCTTCGTCGGCAAACATCGTCAGCATCAGCCAGATGTCATCGACCGACCAGTCGCGCAACGGTGAGATAGACAGTGCATCGTTGGCGTCACGCGTAGGCGCAATCGCGCTTTCCGCTCGGGCCAGCATGGCAACGCCGCGCGAGGCGCTTTCAGAGATGCGATTGCCGAGAACGGTACAGATCTGGCGGTCGCCGCGGGCCGTCGCATCGCGCTCGAGCGCCGCGCGCAACCGCCCCTGTGGGATGAGCTTCCAGTCCGTCGCGCACGCTCTCGTGCGTCTGCCGGCACGCACGCCGTTTTCGACGGTGCGCACCAGGGTGCCGCGGCCGATGGTGGAAACGACAAACTGCATCGCCAGCGACGGCGTGGCAATGTGCGTCGTCACGCCGAGCCCATATGCGGCCGCGTGCTCGTCGACCTCTTCCAGCATGGTCTCGATATGCCGCGCAAGACTGCTGTTTTCGATCGTTGTATTGGCCGAAGAGATGTAGTGCGCGGGTTGCACGTGGCCTTCTTCCGCGACGCGGCGCACGGCTTCTAGCATGAGAATCGTCGCGCACGTCGAGTCCTTGCCGCTGGCCGTGCCGCACAACGGATGGCCGGCGCGGATCAGGCCCATGAGGACGGCGATCGCGGCCTCCATCTTTTGAAGAATCTCGTCAAACATGATTGCTTGGGCGCCGACAATTATCTTGTCCGGTCGATTGACGATTGTGTTGGCCGGTGGTGCGGAGTCGAAGGCGGCGTAGCCGCCGGAGACGACGCACCACCGGCGGCGCCGGGATGATGGGGTCATAGGATGGCTGGTCGCGTTCAAGAAGAAGCGAACAGCCATGTCCGGAAGCCGAATCACGGACCAGCAGGTCCGCCTCTATATGTGCAAGCGCAAACATCACACTCAGGAAGTCGCTGCTGCCAAGTCGGGCATGAGTTCGCGCACGGCACGGCGAATCGAACGCGATGGCCGGTTACCGTCGCAGAAGCCGCATCGCGATTGGCGCACTCGCCCCGATCCATTTGCCGAGGTCTGGGAGAGTGAAGTGCTGCCTCTGCTGCGCAGCGTCCCCGGGCTGAAGGCCATCACGCTGCTGGGCAAACTGCAGGAGACGCATCCGGGCGAGTTTCCTGACAGCATGCGGCGTACGCTGGAGCGACGCGTTAGCCAGTGGCGTGCCCTTGAGGGACCAGGCAAGGAAGTCTTCTTTCCCCAGGAGCATCTGCCTGGCGCACAGGGGCTGTCGGACTTCACCGATATGGGCGGCCTTGGTATCACGATCACCGGCGTGCCGTTCGCCCACCGGCTGTACCACTTTGTGCTCGCGTTCTCGCACTGGGAATACGCCTGTGTCGTCGATGGGGGCGAGAGCTTTGAAGCGCTCTCCCAAGGCTTGCAGA
>NZ_JBFPKO010000034.1:0-54313 GCF_040948765.1 Paraburkholderia sp. BR10923
GAAACCGGCTATAGGAGCCAACTTCATGAAGAAGACGCCTACGCTTGCGCGGAAGTGGTTCAGGCCTACTGGCGCAATCCTGGTGATCCTCTCGTTCGCAATCCCGGTACATGCACAGCCCAGTACGTCGACGCCCACAGGACCGTCAGCGCCAGAAACTGAGACGAGGGACACTGTGACCGACGAGCAGCGCGACATGGCCTTCAGAATATTGACCACGGCAATGGCGATCCTGCGGGACGACCAGCCCTTCGATCCCGCACATACGATATTCGGCCGCATTCTTGCGGCGCGGCCTGAGCGCGGTGTGGTGGGTGTTACGGAGTATTCCTTCGTGAATCGGGTCTTGCCGGATACGCAAATCATCGTAGTTGCGATACCCGATCCGCTCGACCCCTCCCCCGACCGCGCAAAAGTGAAGCAAGTCGCGACGCACTTCACGATCCGCTTCAGTCCACTATTGACCGACGTTAACCGCTCGACACTGGAAGATCTCCTCCAGGTCGATATCGGTTACTGGATCGACGGCAATGGCGAGAGGCGGCCCGGCAACGATATGGGAACAGTACCGCCGCAGGTTCGTCTGCATCACTATCGCTATCGTGCCTCAGACCTGCCAACCAGCCGATTTCCGGTGGACGTCGAGTTTGCTTTCGGGGACCCCGACCCAAAGGACTCGGCGCCTGACGAATCCAAAACGCCGGTCCTGATGGACGTTCATCTTGATCGCGACTATTCCGCGCTGCGACCGCACCACCGTGAACAGAATCCGTCGTGAACAGCTGGTGGCAAAGGGTGTCGCCCGATGACGAAGAACAGGAGTGAACTGGCGCGGCCCCATACCGTTTTCACAGGCATTTCAAAAGCAAACGCCAGGCACAAACCCGTTCCCCGGTGAATCTAGCCTCAGCTCCGAAAACTATCCCTCCCCAACCGTCTCGACATAGTTATCAACCGCGCTACTGACCGTCGGATGAAAACACGCATCGCCGATCAGATCGGTCAGCTCGAAGCGCCTGAGCTTGTCGCGAACCGGATCTTTCATCTCCGCAAAGTGCAGTGCAATCCCGCGCTCGTCGAGCGAGCGCGTCAGCTCCCGCAGCATGTCGGCCGAGGTGACGTCCACGCTCGTCACCGGTTCGGCCGCCACCACCACGCGCTTGACGGGTGCCGGCGATTCGGCGACGGCTTCGAGCAGGCGCTCCTGAAACTGCTCGGCATTCGCAAAGAACAGCGGTGCATCCCAGCGAAACAGCACGAGTCCGGGGATTCGCTCCGCGTGCGGATAACGCTCCAGGTCGTGATAGCCGCGCAAACCCTCGACGCGACCGAGCACCGCGTAGTGTGGTCGCCAGCCGTCCCACAGAAACTCGATAATCGCGATCACCACCGCGAAGCCGATGCCTGGAATCGCGCCGAACACCGCGACGCCGGCAAAGCAGGCCATCGACAGCCAGAACTCCCATTGCTGGATGCGGAAAATCCGCTTCAGGTCCGTGATCTCGAACAGGCCGATCGCCGCCGCGATGACAACCGCGGCGAGCGCGCTGTTGGGCAGGTAGTGCATCAGGTTGGGCGCGACCAGCAGCAGCGCCGAGACCGCCAGCGCGCCGACGACGCCCGTCAGTTGCGTCTTCGCGCCCGCCGCCTCGGCGACCGGCGTGCGCGACGAACTGCTGCTGATCGGGAAACCGTGGAACAGGCCGGCCGCGAGATTGGCCACGCCGAGCCCGACCATCTCCTGATTGGGGTCGACGCGGCTGCGAAAACGTGCCGCGAAAGTCCGCGACAGCACGCTGGTATCCGCGAACGAAATCAGCGCGACCGCGCAGCCGCCGAGCAGTATCTTCACCAGATCGGCGTCGGTGAGCCATGGTAGCGCAAAGGTCGGCAGGCCTTGAGGGATCTTGCCGAGCACTCTCACGCCGACGCTATCGAGGTGCAATGCGCTCACGCATAACGTCGCGACGATCACGGCGATCAGGATGCCCGGCAGTTTCTCGAAGCGCTTGAGAAACAGGATCAGCACGAGGCTTCCCGCGCCCACCGCGAAGCTGTACCAGTTGGATTTGCCATCGGCGATGGCCTGCACGAGGCTCACGATGTCCCGCAATGGCCCGCGCTCTTCGATCGAAATGGCAAACAATTTGGGTAACTGACTGATCAGCACGGCGAGCGCGATGCCGTTCATATAGCCGTATCGAATGGGCTTAGACAGCAATTCTGTGATGAATCCCAGCCGCAGCAAGCCCATCACGATACAGAACACGCCGGACACGATCGCCATCATGCTGGCCGCCGCAATCGCGCGCGACGGGTCGCCCGCCGCCACTTGCACGACGACCGCCAGAATCGGAGCCGCAAGCGCGGAGTCGGGGCCGAGCACGAGAATCCGGCTCGGGCCGAACAGCGCGTACGCCAACAACGGGACGATCGTCGCGTAGAGGCCGAACACGCCGGGGACCCCCGATGCCTCCGCGTAAGCGATGCCGACTGGTACCAGCATCGTGGTCAGTACCAGTCCGGCCGTCAGATCGCTCGGCAGCCAGCTCAAGCGGTACGCCTTGAGCACCGTCAGTCCCGGCAACCAGCGCATCCAGCGGTGCGCGCTGCTTGCAGTGGTCTGCTCTTTGTGAGGAACTGGCCTGTCCGCTTCCATTTTTGGAATGTTCGCAGTCGAGGACGCCGCGCCACGGATTGTGGGCGGCCCTGTCATTCGTAGGATAGTCCAGACCTTTCATCGGCGACAGGGAGGAGGCACACCGATTGCGTATCAAGGCCGTTTGCGCCTCAGCAGCCACCCGACGCCCCCTGCCAGCGCCAGCACCGCCGCGCCATACACCGCGTTGCGATGCCGATCGGTAAACAGCTCCCAGCAGTACGCGCGCGCTTCATCGTCAAAGCGGCCATGCGCGGTGTAGTGGCCGGGCACCGGCTCGTAGAGATTCGCGGGCGCATCGGCGGGCAATGGTTCATCGGTCAGTTGCCCGTCGTAACCCGCACGCGCGAGATAGTGGTCGAGCAGCGTCGGCGCGATCCGGTTCGCGAGGATCGCCTTGACCGTCGACCACCCGACCCACACCTGCCGCCGCCGATGAGTGGCCGCAAAGTAGATCGCCCGCGCCGCCACTTCCGGCTGAAATACCGGCGCCACCGGCCGCGCCCTGCGCCCCGTGCGATTGAGCGCCCAGTCGAATTGCGGGGTATTGACCGCGGGCAGATCGACCATCGTCAGATGGATATCGACCTCGTCGTGCAGCAACTCGGAACGCAATGAATCGGTAAAGCCGCGCACAGCGAACTTCGCGCCGCAATAGATCGACTGCAACGGCACCGACCGGTACCCGAGCGCCGAGCCGACATTGACGATCGTCCCGTGCCGGCGCGCGCGCATCACGGGGAGCGCCGCCAGCATGCCGTTGACCTGCCCCAGATAGGTCACCTGCGTGCCGCGTTCGACATCGCGCGCACTGAGCGCGGACACCGGCGCAAACGCGGTCGCCATCGCGACGTTGACCCACACGTCGATGCCGCCCAGCTCGCGATTTACGCGCTGCGCGGCACGCTCGATCGCATCTGCATCGGCGACGTCGGCGGGCAACGCGAGTGCGCGCACGCCATAGGTCGCGGCGATCTCCTCGGCGGCACGCGCGAGCCGTCGCGGCTCGCGCGCGATCAGCCCAACGTCATAGCCCTGCCGCGCGAACTCGGACGCGGTGGCGCGCCCCACGCCGGCACTTGCCCCTGTAATGACGACGACGCCCTCGCGCTCGACGTCGCCGCTGCGGGTGTCGGTTTGCACCGTCATAGCGTCGCTGGCCACTTTGAACACCTCCCAGGTTGCGCATCCAGTGAGGTGTGAAGCAAAGCGCAGTCCCGCCGATTCGAGGCGGACAGAGGCGCCGTAAAAACAAATGGCCGCAGCGCGAGGCTGCGGCCATCCGGTAGCGGCTAAAGAGGCTTAACTCACGTCACGTTCATCGCCAACGCACTCTCGCGATAGTGCTCGCTCGCCTTGTCGGTGTCTCCAAGCTGCTCGTGCAGACGCGCGAGCGCGCGATGCGAACGGATCTTCAGCGTCTCGTTGTCGGCGAGCTTCAGCGCGCGTTCGAGGAACGACTGCGCCTTGCCCCACAACTGCTGATGCAGGCACAGACGCCCCAGCGCGAACATCAGGTCCGCGTCTTCCGGCCGATCCTTCTGCCACGCCTCGGCCTTCTGGATGAGCGGCAACGCATCGCCGCCGGCCGTGTCCGGATAGCGGCGCAACAGGCGCGCATCCCAGTTCTGCGCAAGCGCTTCCTCGACGATCTTGCGCGCCTCCTGCGGACGATTCAGCGCAACCAGCAGTTCGGCGGCGGTATCGGCGAGGCGCGGCGAATGACGCTCGGTCGCCGACAGCGAATGCCACAATTCGAGCAGCGCCTCAGCGTTGTGGCGACGGTCGCGCAGCAAATTTTCCGCCGCCAGCTGACGCAGCCGCACCGCGACCGCCGGATGGATCG
The DNA here is from genome assembly GCF_040948765.1 of Paraburkholderia sp. BR10923. Lineage (NCBI taxonomy): Bacteria > Pseudomonadati > Pseudomonadota > Betaproteobacteria > Burkholderiales > Burkholderiaceae > Paraburkholderia > Paraburkholderia sp. BR10923. The sequence continues at coordinate 4,506 of NZ_JBFPKO010000034.1, forward strand.
CCTCGCGCTTCTCCAGCGTCTTGACGAGCTTCAGCACTTCGCCCCAGTTCTTCAATTGCTGCTGCGCACGCAGCATGATCTGCTGCGCGTGGATGCGCCGCGCCCCTTGCGATTGCATCTCGGTCAGCGCATGGAGCGCGCCGTCGGCGTCGCGGCCGTCGGCGCGCATGTCGGCGGTGGCCATCAGGCGCGCGTCCTGCCACTCGGCTTCGTCGATCTGCGCGAGCCATTCGTCGCGCCGTCCGTACTCATGCATGCGATGCGCGGCGGTCGCCGCGATCAAACCGGCCGCGCCCTTGTTGTCGCCATTCGTGAGCGCGTCCTTGGCAGCCTTTTCCGCGCGCGAGAAACGTCCCGCGTACAGGTTGCCGATCGCGTCGCGCAACGCCGCGTGCGCCTTCGCGACACGCGCGCGCGCCCGGTACGCGGCGACGCGCTGCGGCATGCGCCAGATATTGCGGATAATGCGCAACAGCGCGTAGAGCAGGATGAACAGCACCACCAGCCCGACGATGAACAGATTCAGCGACATGTCGACGCGGTACGGCGGATAGATCAGCAGCACCTGCCCCGCGTCGAAGCGCCCGCCCACCGCGAGCATGACCGCGACGGCGAACAGCGCCGCGAGCCACAGAAGTCCCCGGATCGCCATGATTAACCCCGGTTCCGGTATTGATTGACGGCCTGCAGGCTCGTATCGAGGTTCGGCAGCTCGACCGCGGCCGAACCGGCGTCCACCTGCTTGACGAGATCAATGACCATCTGCGTGTCTTTCGATGAAGTGTCGAAGTAGCGCGTCAACGCAGACTGCGCCGCCTGCAGGTCGGACTTCAGCGTGGTCTGGTTGCGCGACAGCAGCGCGAGACGCGCCGATAGCAGACGCAGCTTCAGGTTCTGGCGCACGAAGTAGCCTTGATCCGGCGTGACTAGCATCGCGTCCGCGTTATCGATACGGCGCACCTGCACGAGGCTCGACAGCTGTTCGCCGATGCCGTGCGTGACCTCGTCGATCCACACTTCCCAGCGCGGCTTGCCAGTGGCCGCCGCCACCTTCGCGGTGTCGGCCCACGCGGCCGCGTGCGGCGTGGCACGCGGAATCGGTGCTTCACCCGACAGCGGCAGGCCGCTCACGTGATCGATCGCGTTGTCGAGTTTGATCGCGAGGCCGGTCAGATCGGTGGACGGTGCGGCCTTCAGCTTATCGATGTCTTGCGCGATCGCCTTGCGCACGGCGAGCGCCTGCGGGCTATCGGACGCCGCGAGGCGCGTATCGGCGCTTTGCAATGCGAACAGCGCGAGCTGGGTATTGCCGGTCAGCTGCAACTGCTGGCTGGCCGCCGACAGCATCTGCCCGACTTCGGCGAGCGTCCAGTCGTCGCGATTGCGCGCGAGATCCGCGTACTGCTGTTGCAGCGCCTGCTGCGCGGCCTGCGCATCGGCAAGCTTGCCTTCGAGCTGCGCGACCTGCGCGTCCGATTGATGCACGGTGGCGAGCGCCTGGTCGATCTTGATGCGCAGCTCGTTGGTCTGCGTGTCGTTGGCCTGCTGACGCTGCGCGAGCTCCTGCTCGGTGCGCACCAGCTTGCGGTTCATCGCGAAGCCGCCCACGCCCACCGCGCATGCGATCACCACGATGACAAGCCACAGCAGCGGTCCGCTCGTGCTGCGGCGCTTTTGCGCTTCGTACGGCGTGAAGGGTTGATTCGGCGGCAAGGCGGCGCTTGCCGGCGGCTGAGGTGAGGCGTTCGTGGATGCGTTCGTTTCAGTCATGCGTGGTTGAGCCGGGTTGGACGATACCGGTTGGACGACGGGAGGCACGGCGGCCGCGGCCACGAGGGCGCGGACTATGCGCTCGTCGCCCGCGCCGGACACCGTAATCCTATCAAAACCCAATGCCCGCGCGGTCTGCGCGATGCGGGGATGCGGCGTGACGAGCGGCGCGTGTTTGATCTGCTCGATCTCGCCGGCGGTTAGATGATCGTGCGCGAGTTCCTGCAGATTGCGTACGCCTTCGGAGCTGGTCAGAAGCCATGCGTGCGGCGCGCCCGCGAGCAGTTCGTGCACGCGCGCCCAGGCGCCGATCGACGGCTCCGGCACGATGCGCCGGTACGCGGCGACCGTGTCGACTTCGGCGCCAGCTTCACGCAGGCGCTCGCTGAGCCATTCGCGGCCGCCGTCACCGCGCACGATCAGCACGCGCTTGCCTTCGAGGCCCGCGGCGCCGAGTTGCGCCTCGATCGCCGCAAACAGGCCCTCGGAGTCGAAGCTCGTCGATTCGTCGTCGGCACCCGCCGCGGGGCTGATCACGCGATGCTCCGGCGCGCTGACGCCGTGGCGCGCGAGCGCATGCACGCTGCCCGGACCGACCACGCCGACCGGCAGCGCGTGCGGCCAGATATCGTGATGGCGCGCGAACGCGTGATCGACCGCGTTCGGCGACACGAACACGACCAGCGCGTAGCGTTCGAGTGACGCGAGCGCGGCGCACAACGGCGCCTCGTCGATGACGGGCGCGATGTCGATCAGCGGAAAGTCGAGCGACGCGAGTCCGGCTGCTTCGAGCCGTTCGACGAGTTCGCTCGACTGGCCGGCCGGCCGCGTGATCACGACCGTGAACGGCGCCTTCCCGGGCGTGCCGGCGGCCATCACTCGCTGGCCGCCGCGCCGGGCGCGGCCGCGGGACCGCTCGCGGTGCTGAGCGCGCGGACGATCTCGAGCGCGCCTTGCTGCGCGAGCGACTGCGCCACTTCCTCGCCGAGCGCGAGCGCACGTTCGATGGTGGGCGCCGGCGCCGACGCCTGCGCGCTCAGTACGCGCTGGCCGTCCGGCGTCGCGACGATGCCGCGCAGATGCAGCGCGCCGTCGCCCCACGTTGCGTAGGCGGCGAGCGGCACCTCGCAGCTGCCGCCGAGCGCGCGCGACACCATCCGCTCCGCTTCGACGGCCGCCGCCGTGTGCTGATGATGCAGCGGCGCGAGCCATGCGGCGAGGTCCGCGCGATCGGCACGAATCTCGATGCCGAGCGCGCCTTGTCCCGCCGCGGGCAGACTATCCTCGGGATCGAGCAGCGCGCGGATGCGCTCGGCGAGACCGAGACGCTTCAGCCCTGCCGCGGCCAGAATGATCGCCGCGTAGTCGCCGCGATCGAGCTTGGCGAGTCGGGTATCGAGATTGCCGCGCAACGGCCGCACGTCGAGATGCGGATAGCGCATGCGCAGCATCGCTTCACGCCGCAGGCTCGAGGTGCCGACCACGGCACCGGCCGGCAGCGCGGCGAGCGAGTCGTACTGATTTGACACGAGCGCGTCGCGCGGGTCCTCGCGCTCCATGATGGTGGATAGCGCGAAACCGGCGGGCAACTCCATCGGCACGTCTTTCAGCGAATGCACCGCAAGGTCGGCGCGGCCATCGGCGAGCGCGGCTTCGAGCTCTTTCACGAAGAGCCCCTTACCACCAACCTTCGACAGCGTGCGATCGAGAATCTGATCACCACGTGTCGTCATTCCGAGGATTTTTACGTCACAAGATGGATATAATTTGTGCAGCGCACATCGCACGTGCTCGGCTTGCCACATGGCAAGGCGGCTCTCTCGCGACGCAATGACAAGCGTGTGGGGTGGCGTGGAAAACGTCTCGGTGTTCATTAGCTTGCTGCTTGATGTCGGGATCGAATAACAATCAATGTTAGCACGCGCCCTTATTTGTGCCCTTGGGTTCCAAGGCACCGCAGGGCGCTGTGCGCAAGCGGTATCGACGGAGGAGACGGGCTCCGCGCCGCGCGCGAAGGCCCCCATTCAGCGTTGTCACGCACGGTCGTTCGCGCGCCGCGCGGCGGCATGCGGGATGATGCAATGCGGCGAACACGCTGCGGCAATGCGTGCCGCGTGTTCAGTCTCTTCGCGGGCTGGCAGCCCGTGGTTCCCTTCTCCCTCGTCGGCGTCGCGCGATCGGCAGCGCTTGCGTGGTTCCTCGCACGCGGTGCGGCACGCGCGGCTCGATTGGTAGCGGGTCGGCAGTCGCCGTTTGCAGTCCGCCGTCTCAGGTCTTTATTGCAGTCGCATTAGCAGTCTGTCTTATAGTCCGTTGCGCAGTCCCTGTTGCACGCAGTTCACGTTGTACTTGCTGGTTGCAGTTCGCAGTCGCAGTTCATCAATCAACAGACCCTGGCTTCCCCGAGGAAACTCATCGTGACGTCTTCCGGATCGGCGCGCCCCGCCCGCCGCAACACTGCCTCGCCCACCGCTCGCCCGGCCGACGCCGCGGCGCCCGACGTCCTGTCCAACGCTGCCGCGCAAGCCGCCAAGGCCTCGAAGGCCTCGCAAACCTCTGTGCCCGTCAAGCAGGACAAGGCGCCCAAAGCAACGAAATCCGGCAAGGCCGAAAAAGCCGCGACTTCGGCCACCGCCAGCAAGCCGGCCAAGGTCAAGATCAAGATCGAAGGCGACGCGACACCCCCGCGCGCCGCTGAAACGGAAAAGCTCGAGGCCGTGTCGCAAGCTGAGCCCGCCGCCGCGCCCACCGTGAAGAACGGCGGCCGCACGCGCGAGGACAAGGACCACCCGCTGTTCCAGGACATCCGCTATCTCGGCCGGCTGCTCGGCGACGTGCTGCGCGAGCAGGAAGGCGACGCCGTATTCGACGTCGTCGAAACGATCCGGCAGAACGCGGTGCGCTTCCGTCGCGAGGACGATAGCGCCGCCGCACAGACGCTCGACAAGAAGCTGCGCTCGCTGACGCCGGAGCAGACCGTCAGCGTCGTGCGCGCGTTCAGCTATTTTTCGCATCTCGCGAACATCGCCGAGGACCGCCACCGCAACCGTCGTCACCGCATTCATGCGCTCGCGGGCTCGGCCTCGCAGCCGGGCACGATCGCGCATGCGCTCGAGCGGCTCGTCGCGGCCGGTGCCGCCGCGACGCCGGTGCTGCAGCGGTTTTTCGACGACGCGCTGATCATGCCGGTGCTGACCGCGCACCCGACCGAGGTGCAGCGCAAGAGCATTCTTGACGCGCAGCACGACATCGCGCGGCTGCTCGCCGAGCGCGACCAGCCGCTGACGAATCGCGAGCGCGCGCACAACGAAGCGATGCTGCGCGCGCGCGTCACGTCGCTGTGGCAAACGCGGATGCTGCGCGACGCGCGTCTGACGGTCGCCGACGAAATCGAGAACGCGCTGTCGTACTACCGCAGCACCTTCCTCGAAGAACTGCCGGCGCTGTATGCCGACATCGAGGAAGCGCTGAAGGAGCATGGCCTCGAAGCGCGCCTGCCGCCGTTCTTCCAGATGGGCAGCTGGATCGGCGGCGATCGCGACGGTAATCCGAACGTCACCGCCGAAACGCTCGAAAACGCCATCACCCGTCAGGCCGCGGTGATCTTCGAGCACTACCTGGTGCAGGTGCACAAGCTCGGCGAGGAGCTATCGATGTCGAATGTGCTCGTCGGCACGAGCGATGCGCTCAACGAGCTTGCGGACATCTCGCCCGACCACTCGCCGCATCGCACCGACGAGCCGTATCGTCGCGCGCTGATCGGCATCTACACGCGGCTCGCGGCGAGCGCGCGCGTGCGTCTCGGCGAAGGCAGCGTGCCGCTGCGCAGCGCCGGCCGCGGCGTCGCGCCGATTCGCGCTATCCCCTACGACGACGCCGCCGATTTCGTGCGCGACCTGCACGTGCTGATCGATTCGCTCGCCGAGCATCACGGTGCGCCGCTCGCCGCGCCGCGTCTCGCACCGCTCGCTCGCGCGGCCGAAGTGTTCGGCTTCCATCTCGCGAGCATCGATCTGCGGCAAAGCTCCGACATCCACGAAGCGGTGATCGCCGAGCTGCTGAAGCGCGCCGGTGTCGAGGACGACTACGCGGGGTTGTCGGAAGCGGACAAGCTGAACGTGCTGCTCGCCGAACTCGCGCAGCCGCGCGCGCTGCGCGTGCCCTACGCCGAGTACTCCGACCTCGTGAAGAGCGAGCTCGCGGTGCTCGAGGAAGCGCGCCTCACGCGCGAGAAATTCGGCGCGCGCGCGGTGCGCAACTACATCATTTCGCACACGGAGACCGTCAGCGATCTGGTCGAGGTGATGCTGCTGCAGAAGGAAACCGGCCTGTTGCGCGGACGTCTCGGCGACGAGCACGACCCAGCGCGCGCGGGCCTGATGGTGATCCCGCTGTTCGAGACGATCCCCGATCTGCGCAATGCTCCGCACATCATGCGCGATCTGTTCGCGCTGCCGGGCATCGGCACGCTGATCGAACATCAGGGCAACGAGCAGGAAGTGATGCTCGGCTACTCGGACAGCAACAAGGACGGCGGCTTCCTGACGTCGAACTGGGAGCTGTATCGCGCGGAGCTGGCGCTCTTGTCGCTGTTCAACGAACGCGGCGTGACGCTGCGTCTGTTCCATGGACGCGGCGGCACCGTCGGCCGCGGCGGCGGCCCGACCTATCAGGCGATCCTGTCGCAGCCGCCGGGCACCGTCGACGGTCAGATCCGTTTGACCGAGCAGGGCGAAGTGATCGCGAGCAAGTTCGCGAATCCGGAAATCGGCCGGCGCAATCTGGAAACCGTCGTGGCCGCGACGCTCGAAGCGTCGCTGCTGCCGCACGACCACACGTTGGCCGAGCTGCCGGTGTACGAGGAAACGATGCAGCAGCTGTCCGATACGGCGATGGCCACCTATCGCGCGCTCGTCTACGAAACCCCGGGCTTCAAGGAGTATTTCTTCGAGTCGACGCCGATCGCGGAGATCGCCGAGCTGAACATCGGCAGCCGCCCCGCGTCGCGCAAGCTGCAGGACCCCAAGCAGCGCAAGATCGAGGATCTGCGCGCAATTCCGTGGGGCTTCTCGTGGGGCCAATGCCGGCTGCTGCTGACCGGCTGGTACGGCTTCGGCAGCGCGGTCACCGAGCATCTGGACAGCGCGCCGTCGGACGCGGAACGCGCGCGCCGCCTCGCGCTGCTGAAGAAGATGCACAAGAGCTGGCCGTTCTTTGCGAACCTGATGTCGAACATGGACATGGTCATCGCGAAGACCGACCTCGCGGTCGCGTCGCGTTATGCGGCGCTCGTGACCGACAAGAAGCTGCGCAAGCACGTGTTCGAGCGCATCGTTGCCGAGTGGGAACGCACGTCGAAGGTGTTGTCGGAGATCACCGGCAAGAGCGAGCGGCTCGCCGAGAATCCGCTGCTCGCGCGCTCGATCAAGAACCGCTTCCCGTACCTCGACCCGCTCAATCACCTGCAGGTCGAACTGCTCAAACGCTATCGCGCGGGCGACACCAATGCGCGCGTGCGGCGCGGCATTCATTTGTGCATCAACGGGATCGCGGCGGGGTTGCGCAATACCGGTTGAGCTCGACGCTGAAGCAGGCAAAAGCCGGGTGTGGCCGACGCAGGTCACACCCGGCTTTTTTCATTGCACGTCGACATGGCGAACAACGCGTTGCGCGAATCCAGCCGCTACAATAGAGCCCGCCATGTACCAGTACAAGTCCGGCAATTATTCTGGTATCTCTATTACTCCCCTCCACGCTCAGCCGATAGCATGACGACGCCGTCCTCCGCCGATCACCCGCCGCCGCTCGACGCCACGCCGGCCCGCGCACTCGGCGACTTCATCCGCGCCCATCGCGAGCGGCTGTCGCCGCAGGCGGTCGGTCTGCCGCCAGGGCCGCGCCGCCGCACGCCCGGTCTGCGGCGCGAGGAAGTCGCGCAGTTATGCGGCGTGAGCCCGACCTGGTACACGTGGATCGAGCAGGGCCGGCCGGTGTCCGCTTCCGCCGATGCGCTCGCGCGCATCGCGGTCGCGTTGCAGCTGTCGCGCGCCGAGCGCGCGTATCTGTTCGAGCTGGCCGCGCAGCGCGATCCGGCCGAGCCCGATCCCGCCGCCGCCGACGCACCCGCCACGCTGCTGCAAACCGTGCAGCTCATCGACACGCCGGCCTACGTCCTCGACCGGCAGTGGAATGCGCTCCGGTGGAACGAGCGCGCGGCCGATCTGTTCGTCGGCTGGCTCGACGGCGCGCACGACCGCAACCTGCTGCGCTACACGTTCACCGAGCCGGCCGCGCGCGCGTTGATCGTCGATTGGGAAACGCGCGCGCGACGGCTTGCCGCCGAATTCCGCGCCGACTCGATCCGCCATCTGAACGATGCGCCCACGCGTGGGCTGATCGATTCGCTTTCAGCCGCGAGCGACGAGTTCGCGCGCTACTGGGCCTCGCAGGACGTCGGCGGGCGCGAGGGCGGCAGGCGCGAGTTCAACCATCCGCGCGACGGGCGCATCGTTTATGACCAGATCACTTTCAAGCCCGCGCATCGCGAAGATCTGAAGCTGGTGGTGCTGGTGCGCGAATAGGCCCGCGAATGGGTCCGCGATGGGCGGCAGCGCCTTGGCCGCCCTCGCCCGGTGTTAAAATCTCCGTCTTTCTTCGCTGCGGCGGCGCTTCTGCACGACTCGCGCACTCGCGTCGCCAGCCTCTTCACCGCTCGTTTTTACCGCCCAACACCATGACGTCCCAACTGCACAAAAAAGGCGAAGCCTGGTCGGCTCGCTTCTCGGAGCCGATGTCGGATCTCGTCAAACGCTATACGTCGTCGGTCTTCTTCGACAAGCGTCTGGCGTTCGTCGACATCGAAGGGTCGCTCGCGCACGCGTCGATGCTCGCCGCGCAGAAGATCATTTCCGCCGACGACCTCGCCGCGATCCAGCGCGGCATGGCACAGATCAAGGGTGAAATCGAGCGCGGCGAGTTCGAATGGCAGCTCGATCTCGAAGACGTGCACCTGAACATCGAAGCGCGCCTGACCGCGCTGATCGGCGACGCCGGCAAGCGCCTGCATACCGGCCGCTCGCGCAACGACCAGGTCGCGACCGACATCCGCCTGTGGCTGCGCGGCGAGATCGACCGCATCGGCGGGCTGCTCACCGAACTTCGCATAGCGCTGCTCGACATCGCGGAGCAGAACGCCGCGACCATCATGCCGGGCTTCACGCACCTGCAGGTCGCGCAGCCGGTCACGTTCGGCCATCACCTGCTCGCCTACGTCGAGATGTTCTCGCGTGACGCCGAGCGCATGGTCGACTGCCGCAAGCGCGTGAACCGTCTGCCGCTCGGCGCGGCTGCGCTCGCCGGCACCAGCTATCCGATCGATCGTCACGCCGTGGCGAAGACGCTCGGCTTCGACGGCATCTGCGCGAATTCGCTGGATGCGGTTTCCGACCGCGACTTCGCGATCGAATTCACGGCCGCCTCCGCGCTCGTGATGACACACGTGTCGCGCTTCTCCGAAGAACTGGTGCTGTGGATGAGCCCGCGCGTCGGCTTCATCGATCTGGCCGACCGTTTCTGCACCGGCTCGTCGATCATGCCGCAGAAGAAGAACCCGGACGTGCCCGAGCTCGCGCGCGGCAAGACCGGCCGCGTGAACGGTCATCTGATGGCGCTGCTCACGCTGATGAAGGGCCAGCCGCTCGCGTACAACAAGGACAACCAGGAAGACAAGGAGCCGCTGTTCGACACCGTCGATACGGTCGCAGACACGCTGCGCATCTTCGCTGAAATGGTCGCCGGCATTACGGTCAAGCCGCAGGCGATGCGCGACGCCGCGCTGCAAGGCTTCTCGACCGCGACGGACCTCGCCGACTATCTGGTCAAGCGCGGCCTGCCGTTCCGCGACGCGCACGAAGCCGTCGCGCTCGCGGTACGCGTATGCGCCGACCGCGGCTGCGACCTCGCGGACCTGACGCTCGACGAAATGCGCAGCGAACTGCCGAACGTCGCGCATCTGATCGGCGACGACGTATTCTCGTATCTGACGCTCGAGGGCTCGGTGGCGAGCCGCAATCATCCGGGGGGCACCGCGCCCGAGCAGGTGCTGGCCGCGGTGAAGGCAGCGCGTGCGGCGTTGAAGTAATCGAGGGCAGCGCCGTGAGCCTGGGCTTGCGGCGTGGCTGGTTGAACCGAGAGCGAAAAGGCGGACCCGTTTGGCGGGTTCGCCTTTTTTGTTGCCGCGTGCAATTGGCGAATCGCAGGTAGAAGAAAGCCCGCGAGAAGCGGGCTAAAAAGACTTCCACCGATGCCTCAGCATGAGGCCGCCAGAGTGTAGGCGGGTTCCGCCCGCCGACCAACGCGCGCATATTTCCGGCCATTACATCCGAAAGCGAAGCGCGTCAGCGGCGCATGCGCAATGACATTCAGCGGGCGAACGCCAATTGAATCCCGCCGGTTTTTGACTACCATTCAATCAGGTTCTCCTCGCGGTTGGTCGACGATGCTCTCACGCACTTCTGCCCGTTCTGTTCCCCGTGTGGCCCCGCACTTCTTCACCGCAGCACCCAGGCATCGGCTGTTGCTCGCCGCGCTTGGTGTCGTTGCCGTGGCCGGTTGCACGATCACTCCGCTCGCGCCGCACGAAACCGTCAGCACACCGGTCGCCGCGATCAACAGCGCGACGCTCGATCAATATCGCGACGCGGTCGCGCGACGAATCGTCGAGCGCAATCCGTCGTATGTGCTCCAGGGCAGGCCTCAGCCGATGCTGCGCTCGCTGGTGGTGGTGTCGTTCACGGTCGATCGTGATGGACGCATCGTCCAGTCGTCGGTGTATCGCACCAACGGCGACGACGAAGCCGAAAGCACCGCGCTCGCGTCGCTGCGCCGCTCGGCGCCGCTGCCGCTACCGCCCGGCAAGCTGCTGAACGGCCGCGGCCAGCTCGAGCTGTTCGAAGACTGGCTGTTCAACGACAACGGCAAGTTCCAGTTGCGCGAGCTCGCCTCGCCGCAAGCGGAAACGTACGAATGAGCGTGCTTGGCGCGTGCGCTGACACGCGTCATCTCGCGCATCACCGCATCGGGCAGGCCACAGGTGACCTGCTCGAGTCATTGCGCATAGCTCTCAACGCACCCCTCGTTGCCGCGCAAGCTTACGCCGCCATTGCTGCGCGACGAGCGCGCTCGCTATAATTTTCCGATTCCCCGCGCCGGAGCCTTCCGGCATGGCTCACGCCGCCCGCACACCCGTCGGCGCGGCGCATGAGCCGACTCAGTGCCGCGGCGCCACCCGCGTGCGGCGCCCAAACCTATACCTCAACGAGGATGCCGCCCTCGCGCGCCGCCTTGCGAAGCAAGGCTCGGCGCGCCGCGGCCTCACGACAATTGGAGACCCCTGCATGTCCACTTCGCCGATTTCCGCGGCTCAGCCCGCGAGCGGGCAAAACAGTCGCGCGCGGATCATCTTCGCGAGCTTCATCGGCACCGCGATCGAGTTCTACGATTTCTATGTCTACGCGACCGCCGCGGCGCTCGTGATCGGACCGGTGTTCTTCCCGCATGGCTCGGCCACCGCGCAAGCGCTGTCCGCGTTCGTCACGTTCGGCATCGCGTTCGTCGCGCGACCGATCGGCTCGTTCCTGTTCGGCCACTTCGGCGATCGCATCGGCCGCAAGTCGACTCTGGTTGCGTCGCTGCTCGTGATGGGCCTGTCGACCACGCTGATCGGCTTCGTGCCGGGCTACGACGCGATCGGCAGCCTCGCGCCGATCCTGCTGTGCGTGCTGCGTTTCGGCCAGGGTATCGGCCTCGGCGGCGAATGGGGCGGCGCCGCGCTGCTCGCCACCGAAAACGCGCCGGCCGGCAAACGCGGCTGGTTCGGCATGTTTCCGCAGCTTGGACCGTCGATCGGCTTTCTCGCGTCCAACGGCCTGTTCTTCGCGCTCGCCATGTCGCTCTCCGACGAGCAGTTCCGTAGCTGGGGCTGGCGCGTGCCGTTCCTCGTCAGCTCGGTGCTGGTCGCGCTCGGCCTGTACGTGCGGCTGAAGATCGCCGAGACGCCCGCGTTCCAGGCCGCGATCGAGCGCAAGGAACGCGTGCGCGTGCCGATCGCGACGCTGTTCTCGCAGCACTGGGTGCCGACCGTGCTCGGCGCGCTCGCGATGGTGGTCTGCTACACGCTGTTCTACAACGCGACGACGTTCTCGCTGTCGTACGGCGTCGGCTCGCTGCATATTCCGCGGCAGACGTTCCTCGGCCTGCTGTGCATCGCGGTCGTGTTCATGGCGATCGCGACGCCGCTGTCGGCCCGCGCGAGCGACCGCTTCGGGCGCAAGCCGGTGCTGATCGTCGGCATCATCGCGGCGATCCTGTCGGGCTTCACGATGGCGCCGCTGCTCGGCAGCGGTGAGCCGTTGCTGGTGCTGCTGTTCCTCGTGATCCAGCTGTTCCTGATGGGCGTGACGTTCGCGCCGATGGGCGCGCTGCTGCCAGAGCTATTTCCGACCAATGTGCGCTATACGGGAGCCGGCGTCGCATACAACCTCGGCGGGATTCTCGGCGCGTCGGTCGCGCCGTATATCGCGCAGGTGCTGGCCGCGCATGGCGGCTTGCCGTGGGTCGGCGCGTACGTGTCGGTCGCGGCGGCCGTGAGTCTCGTCGGCGTGCTTTGCATGCGCGAGACGCGTGACGCGAGTCTGATGAAGTGATGCAATGCGAATCGACGCAACCACGCTTGCGTCGATTCGCGTTTGCCGAAGTTCGACCGATGCCGCTCACGCGCAGTTTTTACGCGTCTGCGCCAATATGCAATGGGCATTATTGCTTCGACATTTCCGCTCGGCGGCCCGGGTAGTCCCCCGCCTTGCGCGTCTTTTTGACTTGCCTATACTCCCTGACATAACCCTATAAAAATCAGGGAGACTCGCATGAACGTCCATCTTCACAATGCCGATATCGTGATGATCATCGCGCTGGCCTTGCTCGGCTCGCTGCTGCTCGCGCTGCGCTTCCGTCCGGCGTCATGGAAATCCATCGTGGTCGAGGCGCTGGCCGCGAACGCCGCGGCTATTGCCGCGGTGGTCGCATTCGAAATGCTGGTCGCCTGAGACCAGTGGATCGAGGAGCTCGAGCGCGGCTTAGCGGTAGTAGCCGTGATGGTAGTAGCCACCGCCGCCGTAGTAGTAGCCCGGCGCCGGCGCAATGACGCAACCGCCGAGCGCCGATGCCAGCAGTGCGCCGGCCACGAGAGTCAGGATCAAGCGTTTCATGTTGTTCTCCATCGAGTCGGATTGATTCGAGCGCAAACCCCGAATGACCCGATTGGACACGATGCGCGCCGCGGCGAACGTTGCCATTTGTAAGGGAAGATCACCGGGCCGTTACAGGATCGGCGCGGTGGACCGGCGTGTTCGAACGACCTGCCCCGCTATCGCCTGATCACGCCGCCCTGGCGAAAAACACCGCCTATACTCCGTTGAGCGCACTGTCGCGATCGAAGCCTTGCTGGCCGCGCCAGCGTCGCCGCAATCGAGCGGTTCAACGCGCGCCGCGCGAGCCTCGATGCACCGCGACCTACCCGCTGGCCGCCTTGGCGTGCGCGCATCGGACGCTGCGGCGTCCAACGAAAAGCGACAGTTTTAACAGACGTGTAATCGATTCCTCTCCGCCCGCTGTTCCCCGACACGGGCGTTCTTCGAGGCGCGACGATGCAGTCCCCGCCCGCAGGGGTGGACTACGCGTCGCGCCTCTTTTTCTTTTGCGCAAACGATTCCGTGAACTCAGGCGGCGGCCGATCCGTGCTGCATAGCGAGGACCGGCTCTGCCGCGTGTACATAGTCGATCGCTTCGAGCGCCGCGCTAATGGGCGGTACCGAGCGACCGTCACCGATCGAGGTCGAGCGATACGGCGTCTCGACGCCGCAATGCGAGGGCGACGTCGCGACGAAGATCATCACGGTGCGCTTCTGCAGCGCATGCGCGAGGTGCACGAAGCCCGTATCGGTACCGACCACGAGCGCGCACGCGTCGATCATCTGCGCGACTTCGGTCACGCTCATTTGCGGCAGCACGGTCGCGCCCGGCACTTGTGCGGAGATCTGCAAGGCTTCGGCAAGCTCACCGTCCGAACCCCACGGCAGAACCACACGAAACCCGCGCTCGCTCAACTCGCGCCCGACAGCCACCCAATGGGTGAGCGGCCATTTCTTCTCGGCTTTCGAGGTGGCATGAAAGAGCGCCGCGACAGGCGCGTCCTGCGTCGCGAACGGCTGCGGCACGACTGCAGGTAGCCGCAGGCCGTAGATGGGCGGGCCTTCCACTTCGTAGCCGAGCACCTCGCTAGCGCTGATGCGCATGCCGTGCCACGCGCTGCCTTGCGGGCGTGGACCGAAACGCCCGGTATAGGCGAACGAGGCGCCCCGCTCGCCCAGATCCTGAGACTGATAGCCGAAGCGCCGCGACGAGCGCGCGAGGAAGGCGATGATCGCGCTCTTGTAGACGCCGTGAATATCGATGATGTAGTCGTAGTGATACGCGCGCAGCTCGCCGATCGATGCCCAGATCGCCTTCAGATCGCTCCAGCGACGCGACTTCTTGAAGCGGCGCAGCGGCGCGCATAGCACGCGATCGACGCCCTGGCTCCACTGCACGACTTCTGCAAATGCTTCGTCCGCCGCCCAATCCACCTGAACACCAGGAAATGCGCGTTTGATATCGGCGACGACTGGCAGCGCCTGCACGATATCGCCTAGTGAAGTGACCTTGACGATTAGGATTCGCTTCATTGAGGGTCTCTTCGTTTTCCGAAGTGGAAACTATTCTAGCCGACGTTATTACCGCTCCCCTGCCAAATGGCCATTGTGCCCGGTCCGGTTTTCAATACGGCGAATTACAACAAAAGATATACGCCTGACAATCCATCGTAGTTCATTTTTTCAAAAGTCTTTCACGCATTCAGGCCTGTCCCGCACGTTTTATACTGGGCCCTTTGCACGAATCCAATTCATGTCCCGGCCCTTCCCTTCCCGTTCGCACGCTGTCATGCGGCGCACGAAACGCCTGTGGCGGCAATACGGCATCTTCTGGCTCGGTGCCATCGCCGTCGGTCTGGTCGCGGTGCTCTATGCGCGTCTGATCGACTGGGGTTATGACGCGTTTCTCGATGTCCGGCAGCGATATCCGTGGGCACCGCTCGTGATCACACCTGTGGTCGCGGCGCTCGCGGTCTGGCTCACGCGCAAGTTCTTTCGCGGCTCCGAGGGCAGCGGCATCCCGCAGGTCGTCGCGACGCTGCACACGAAGCAGCGCGGGTACGGCGCGAGGCTGCTCTCGCTGCGAATTCTGCTCGGCAAGATCGGAGTATCGTTTATCGCGATTCTCGGCGGCTTGACGATCGGCCGTGAAGGACCGACCGTGCAGGTCGGCGCCGCGCTGATGTTCAATCTGCGCCGCTTCTATCCGCGCTCGAATGCGCAGATCGAACGGCAGCTCGCGTTGGCGGGCGCGGCAGCGGGTTTATCGGCGGCATTCAATACGCCGCTCGCGGGCGTCGTGTTCGCAATCGAGGAATTGACGCGCAGCTTCGAGGCCCGCACGAGCGGTGTGCTGATCACCGCGATCGTCGTTGCGGGTGTAGTCGCGCTGGGCCTGAATGGCAACTACACGTATTTCGGCACGATCAGGATCGGCGCGCATTTCCCCGATCTGCTCGCCGTCGCGGTGGTGCTCACCGCAATCGTCACGGGCATCGCGGGCGGCATTTTCGGCTGGCTGCTGCTCAACACCGCGCGCTGGATTCCGGCGCCGCTGCGTCAGTTGCACGGCGAGCGGCCGGTCGTGTTCGCCGCGCTGTGCGGCTTCGCAATCGCCGTGGTCGGCGTAATCGCGGGCGGCACGACGTTCGGCAGCGGCTATACCGAAGCGCGTGGCCTGCTGGAGGGACACGGGCAGTTGTCGGTGTTCTATCCGTTCCTGAAGATGATCGCGATGGTCGGCTCGTACCTGCCCGGCATTCCGGGTGGCATCTTCGCGCCGTCGCTGTCGATCGGCGCGGGCTTCGGCAATCTGCTGCACATGGTGTTCGATTCGATGCAGTTGCCGATGCTGATCGCGCTCGCGATGGTCGGCTATCTGGCCGCGGTCACGCAGTCGCCGATCACGTCGTTCGTGATCGTGATGGAGATGATCGACGGTCACGCGCTCGTGATTTCGCTGATGGCCACCGCGTTGATCGCGAGCCGCGTGTCGCGCCTGTTCGCACCGCCGCTTTATGAGTCGCTCGCCGAGCGCTACATGGCGCCGCTGCCGCAACCGGCGCCCGCGCCGGTGCCGGAAGTGCCCGAGGTCGAGGTGCCGGAAGCGGGAAGCGTCGACGGCGAGCCGCCCGCCGGTGATGCCGCAGACGACATCACGACGGATGCTTCCGGCTCGCCGCGTCAGTAGACGACCACGCGCGGCGCGGCGCAAGCACGATCGACGGCCGCATCAAGCCCAGTGTCCCGGGACCCAGCGATAGTTCGGACCATGCTCGATCCAGTGGCCGGGCATCCAGTGATAGCCGACGCGCTCGGCCTGCCAGTGCCCGGCGACCCACACGTAGCGGCCGTGATCCCAGCGCCAGTGACCGTGATCCCACACATAGCCGGCGCGCGCCGCGGGCACCGTTTCGAAGCGTTCGACGGGCGGCGCGGACGGCGCGACGATGATGACTTCCGCGGCCGAAGCCGAGGCGATCGCGGCGGCACCCGCGGCGATCAGAACGGTGTTGGCAAGCAGCAGGCGAAAGCTTCTGTTCATGATTTCCTCTTAGGTTGAACACCGGATGCGGCGTTACCCGTTTAATGCGCGAGGGCGACACGAGGCTGACGATGCGCGTGTAACGGCACCCGCTGAAGTGCAACGGTTTATTTCGACCGGGAAATGAGGAGCGCCGTGCAGGCGCGAAGAGACGGCTTCAGACAGAAGCCAGAGGAACAGCCGAACGCCGCACGCCATCGCGTCGAACCAACGCGATGCAATGCGACGTCCTGCACATGATGCGAGATGGACCGCGGTCCATCGGAAGCTCAGGCCTGCGGTATTTCGATCTTGACTTCGAGCACTTCGAGATCGTCCTGACGCTCGAGACTCACGCGAATGTCGTCATCGGAAATCTTCACGTACTTCGAGATCACGGCCACCAGTTCGCGTTGCAACGCAGGCAGATAATCGGCGGGCGCATGGCCGCCGGCGCGCTCGTGCGCGATGATCAACTGCAGGCGTTCCTTCGCTACCGACGCGGACTTCTTTTTCTCGCCCAGCAAAAACGAAAGAATCGACATTACGTGCGCTCCCCTTACTTGGTGCCGAAGAGGCGCTGCAGCAGCCCGG
This sequence comes from Paraburkholderia sp. BR10923, assembly GCF_040948765.1. Classification (NCBI taxonomy): domain Bacteria; kingdom Pseudomonadati; phylum Pseudomonadota; class Betaproteobacteria; order Burkholderiales; family Burkholderiaceae; genus Paraburkholderia; species Paraburkholderia sp. BR10923. Next base: position 21,639 of record NZ_JBFPKO010000034.1, read on the forward strand.
GCTTCTGGTAATCGACAAAGCGAAGCGATTTCTGCTCGCCGAGGAAACGCGACACGACGTCCTTATAGGCTTCGGCCACATCGGTGCCGTCCAGATGCACGGCCGGCAGACCCTGGTTCGACGCGTGCAGCACCGCTTCCGACTCCGGAATCACGCCGATCAGATCGATGCGCAGAATTTCCTGGATGTCGGTCAGCGACAGCATTTCGCCTTCGCTGACGCGCTTCGGGTTGTAGCGGGTAATCAGCAGATGCTCCTTGATCGGCTCCTTGCCTTCGATCGCACGCTTGGTCTTCGACGACAGGATGCCGAGAATGCGATCGGAGTCGCGCACCGACGACACTTCCGGGTTCGTAACGATCAGCGCTTCATCGGCGAAGTGCATCGCAAGCAGCGCGCCCGACTCGATACCGGCCGGCGAATCGCAGACGATGTATTCGAAGTCCATCGCGATCAGATCGTTGATGACCTTCTCGACGCCTTCCATCGTCAGCGCGTCCTTATCGCGCGTCTGCGAGGCCGGCAGGATGAACAGGTTCTCGCACTTCTTGTCTTTGATCAGCGCCTGGTTCAGATTCGCTTCGCCCTGGATCACGTTGATCAGGTCGTACACGACGCGGCGCTCGCAGCCCATGATGAGGTCGAGGTTGCGCAGGCCGACGTCGAAGTCGATCACGGCGGTCTTGCTGCCGCGCAACGCGAGGGCCGACGCAAAGCTCGCGCTCGTGGTCGTCTTGCCCACGCCACCCTTGCCCGAAGTCACCACAATGATTTTTGCCATTACCCTTACCTTGTGTTCGTCAAATGCGTCAATTGATGCGCGGCGCGCGTCGCCCTGAAACGCCGCGTGCCGAAATCGCTCGGGCAGCGCGCGTTTCTCGGCGCTTTACGTGAGCCGCAGCGGTTCGATCATCAGTTTTTCGTCTTCGAGCCAGATCTGCACCGGCTTGCCGAGCACGTCGGCCGGCAGCGGGTTCTCAGTCGTTCGATAGATGCCCGCGATCGAGATCAGTTCCGGTTCGAGACACGTACAGAAGATGCGCGCGTCGTGATTGCCCTGCACGCCGGCCAATGCCCGGCCGCGCAGCGGCGCGTAAATATGGATGTTGCCTTCCGCGATCACCTCGGCGCCATAGCTGACGAGACCGAGCACCACCAGATCGCCTTTCGCGTAGATGCGCTGGCCGGAGCGCAGCGGCTTGTCGACCACCATCGTTTGCGGCGACGTGGCGAGGCGCACCGGCTCGGCGGCGGAGGTGGGTTCGACGGCGGCGGAAGCGGTGCTGGCGGTTGCGGATGCGGTGCTGGTGGCCGCGCTCGTGCCGGCGCTTGCCTCGGCGCCTGCCGCCGCGCTTGCCGCGCTCGCCGTGCTGTCCTCATCGGCCTGTCTGGCCGGCGCGCCGCGTCGGTCGCGCGCTTCGAGCAGCGGCAATCCCGACTCCGTCGCCCACTGTTGCTCCGCATTCGCGACCACACCGACCGGACGCATGCGCACGCTGTCGAGCAGTTGCGCGATATCGGCGAGCGGCACGCGTTCGCTGTCGGCGAGACGCCGTACGTCGATCGCGACGACGTCGTTAGCGAAGAATTCGGGGGTCGCCTCGAAGCGTCGCGTCAGCTCGACACGCATCGCATCGAGGTCGGTCGTTTTGACCACGAACATCAGCGTGTCGACAGAGCCGCTGCGCAGTTCGAAAAAGGGCGATTTCTTGGGCGACATAGCGTTCGGCAAAAAATTTTGCGTATTTTACAGGCGTACGTGCGCGCGGCCACTATTTTTCCCGGGAGAATCGGTGCTCGCGCGCGTGGGCGCGACGCGTGTCGTCGATGCTATCGACGCGCGACGGTGCGCAACAAAAATACTGGGGGGAAAAAGACCGTGATGAACGGACGGCGAAGACGAGCGGCACGCGCAACGCGCCGCCCGGGTGATCACTGTTGAAGCACCTGCGAGGTAGTCGGCACGTGCCGCACCAGCAGACTTTCGACCTGCTCGGGCGCGCGCTCGACGCGCCGGTGCTCGCCGGTCGGGCCAAAGCCGAGCGCCTCGTAGAAGCGCATCGCGTTGCGGTTCGTGTCGGCGACCCACGCGTAGATTTCCGTGGCGCCCGCATTCGCGAGCCAGCTGCTCGCGGTGTCGACGAGCAGTTCGCCGCCGCGCAGATGACGCACGGCCGGCGCCACCCACAATTCGCAGACGAACGCGCGGCGCGCCGCGGTGTCGTCGAAATGCGCCTCGACGAGGCCGGCCGGATGGCCCTCGGTGTAGAGCAGGAAGGTGCCGACGGACTGCGAAACCGCGTGATTCGCCGCGGTCGCGTCGAAACTGGCGGCATCGGCCGACAACGCATCCTCGAGCGTCGCGCCGAAGGCATATGGCGCCTCCCGCAGCGAGGCGGTGCGGAGTTCGCGAAAAACGGCGCCCTGATCAGCAGTGATGCGGCGAACGGTCAATGACGGACTCATGCAGACGAAAACCCCTGGAAACCCTAACGCGTAGCTTTAACCGAACCGGCCGGCGAGTCAAATTTATTATTGACCAGAATATGCGATCCCGCTCACGGTGCGTCGTAGTCGCCGGTGCCGTCCGGCCACGGCGTCAGCAGTTCATAGCCGTCGTCGGTCACTGCGACCATGTGTTCCCATTGCGCCGACAACGAGCGGTCCTTCGTGATCACGGTCCAGCCGTCGCGCTGCACCGACGTGCCGGCGCGGCCCGCGTTGATCATCGGCTCGATCGTGAAGACCATGCCCGGCTTCAGGCGAACGCCCTGCCCCGGCTGGCCGTAGTGCAGCACCTGCGGGTCCTCGTGATAGATCTTGCCGATGCCGTGCCCGCAGTAGTCGCGCACGATCGAGAAGCCCTCGCGCTGCGCAACCTTCTGGATCGCGTGGCCGACGTCGCCGAGCGTCGCGCCCGGCTTCACCTCGCGGATGCCGGCCACCATCGCCTCGTAGGTCGTGTCGATCAGCGCACGCGCGACCGTGCTCGGCTGGCCGACGCAGTACATGCGGCTGGTGTCGCCGAAATAACCGTCCTTGATGATCGCGACATCGATGTTGATGATGTCGCCGTCCTTCAGGATCTCGCCGCGATTCGGAATGCCGTGGCACACGACATGGTTGACCGACGTGCAGACGGTTTTCGGAAAGCCCAGATAGCCGACGTTGGCCGGAATCGCCTTCTGCGTATGGACGATGTAGTCGTTGCACAGCGCGTCGAGGTCGTCGGTCGAGACGCCTGCCTTGACGTGCTCGCCGATCATTGCCAGCACATCGGCCGCGAGGCGGCCTGCAATGCGCAGCTTCGCGATATCGTCGGGAGTCTTGTAGGTAATGGCCATGAATTCAGTCGATGTGAGTCGCGGGTCCAAACGCGAGATGACCCGCCGCGCGCGAAAGCCCGGCGGCCCGCAACCGCCGCTCGATGGGCGATTTCGGGCAATTGTACAGAGGATCGCGGAGGGACCCCGGGCAAACCGGCTGAAAAGATGCTCGGAAGGCGGCGGCGCTAAGGGGGGCGATGCCGGGGCACGCGCCCGAATCGGGGTGACCCGTTCGTGCGTGGTCGGCTTGCCCGGCTTGCGCGTTCACATGGACTTGCGGCGAGAAGGCTCGAACGTTGATCGAGCCATGCAACGCCCATCGTTCAGTTTCCCGTACTAAATTGTGGGTCCGCTCGGCTTCGCGGTCGTCGCCGGGCGCGTTGACGGAGGTAATGGAGGGGGTTCGAGTCGCATGAGACACCCGCCCCCTAGCCTCGATACGCTGAGACAAGGGTTCGGGCGCGATTCTGACTGACGCGCAAGGCTGCTTGCGTCGAGATCCCCGGCTTAGTTGTCGGGATTAGCTGCGGTGAAACTTTGGAACGCACTGTACGCCGGGTTCAACGGCGTGCCGTTTTTCACGATGCCGAACGTCTGGTCGCCGCTGTCGAGCACGTAATACATGACGCCCTGGATATTGTGCGTCTTGCGATTCTGATAGAACTCGCCGAGCCTCGTCGTGATGTAGTTCCCACGATAGGTCTCGTCCCGTTCCGGTCCGGTGTTCCACTCGGTGATGAGGAACGGCACGCCGTAACGGGCCTTGCAATAGGTCGGCAGATCGAAGCCAGGTTGGGCGCCGTCCGCACCGAGCGAGAACACGTCGCCATACACCTCGTAGTTGTGCCACGTGGTGATATCCCAGCGCACGGTCGGGTGGCCGCCGCTACCATCGGGCTGCATACCTTCCCACAGCGCGTCCGCTGCGCCGACATCGTTCACGCAGAAGTTGATGCCGCATTTCGCGTTGGACTGAACCGACTTCACGCCGTCGATCATGCCGCGCATCACGCCGCGCATCGCCGGCCAGTTCGCGTTGTTGAAGTCCGACGCCTTCGTGCCCGCAGAGGTGAAGTCCAATACGGTGGCGTTCGTGCGCGTCAACTCGTTGCCGCATTCGTAAATGGTCACGCCATACGGCTTCAGTGCGTTCGCGATGCCTTGGGCGACCGAGTAACCCTGGTTGTAAGCGGCACTCTCGTTGGCGAACACGTTGCCATTGGAGTCGTAGACGCCCTGATTGATCAGCACGACCAACGTCATGCCCGCCGACTGGAAAGCCTGCGCAAGCCCGATCAGTGCGTTCAGCTGGTTCGAAGAGTTGGTGCAGCCCACGCGATAGCTGGTGCAGCCCATGCCCTTCAGGATCGACACGACCTGTTGGGGCGTGTAGGTGTAGTCGAAGTGGCCGTTCATGCCGTAGAACATGCCCGCGGCCGGTGCGATCGCGGTGCGCGGATCGCTACATGGCAGCCAATGACCGGCGGTCTCGTTGTTCACGTAGAACTGGCCACCCGTGCCGCAATGCCAGATCTTGCCGCCGTACCACAACAGCAGCGAGACGTTGTACGTGTTGCCTACGGGCGCCCCATTGCAGAGAATGACACCGTTGTTCACCGTCCAGATGTTGTTGGATTTGTCGATGATGTACGACGAACCGGGGATCGTGGTGCCATCAGCCGAGGTGCCACCGAGGCGCGGGTCGATGCAACCTTTCCAGCCCGAGCCCGTCCATTGGTAGAACTGACCACCCGTGCCCTCGTGATAGATCACGCCGGCGTAAAACAGGACCATCTGCACGTTGTAGGTGTTGCTTGCCGGCGAACCGTTGCAGTAGACCGAGCCACCGACACCTCCGGACAGCGTCCAGACGTTGCCGGAGTTGTCCGTGATGGACGAGGCGGGCGGAATGGAGACACTGTTCGGATCGCTCGTCTTTGCGACGGCCGTTTTGGAAGCCGCGGTACCGGAAGCGCCGGATGCAGCGGCAGCAGCGGCAGTCTTGTCGTCCGCGGTGCCGGATCCACCGCCACCACATGCGGCCAAAAGATAACTTGCGCTCAGGGCCGTGAGACCCCCAATGAATTGACGTCGTTTTATCATCGCAGAGTAATTCCAAATGTCGGGAAAATTCCCGATAAAAAGACCAAAGGTGAATTCGCTGTGATTCGGACGGACAATGCATAAGGATTGGATGCAAATGAATTTGCATTCCTTAAAAACATTAGTCCTGAGGTGCCGTGGAACGCACGTCTGTGATGTCCGATTGAACCGATGCTCGCGAAGAGGCTCCTCGCGGTGGTCCAGATTGACAATGCTGGTGCGCGTCGGTCCGCAAACGTTTGCCTTGCGAACCTTTTACCGATTACTGCCGCAACTCTTGTCTTACAGGAAAATTATTCCCGTAAAAGCTGCTGACGGCGTAAATCGTACCCTGAACGAATGACCGAGCCCAACCAAAAATCGTATTTATTTGTAAAAAAAGGCAGATCTTGCGGAGATGTGTTGGGTCCGCGAAGATTCGCACTTTAAGAAGTCGATCGGGGGGCGGGTCGCCCGCAAATTTTCTTACTTCGACCCCCTATAGCGCGCGACGGCCACATTCCTCATATGTCCCCGCATATGAATCAGGAGACGGCGCAGCATGTATCGTTTAAGGGATTTGTATGGAAATGGGAATGAGAAAGACCACGAGCAGCGAATAGCTCATGTACAAAAAATTGAAACAATAGATTTCGCCAATAGAAATAATGCTTGAACAATATCGGATTGCCTTGGCAAAACAATTCGAAGACCCAAAAACAAAAACCCCTTGATCTCGATGATCAAGGGGTTTCAGAATTTGGCGGAAAGGGTGGGATTCGAACCCACGGTACGGGGAAACCGTACGCCTGATTTCGAGTCAGGTACATTCGACCACTCTGCCACCTTTCCGGGTATTCCAACTCGCTGCTGCTTCGTCGGATCCAAGCGGGCCGTTGCTTGGGAGAAAAAGATTATAAAACAGCTGGAATCAGTTTTCCAAGTCCCTCGACGAAAAAACTTCCAAATTTTTTTTTCCGAGAGGCCTGGGTGCCGGCAGCGGCACCGTCAGAAACGCGACGATACCGCGCCTGCGCACATGCCGGTGACGCTCAGGCCGCCGGCACGTCCAGCCGCTCCACGCCGCCGAGGTAAGGCCGCAGAGCCGTGGGCACCGTCACCGAGCCATCGGCGTTCTGGAAGTTCTCGAGCACCGCGACGAGCGTGCGGCCCACCGCGAGACCCGAACCGTTCAGCGTATGCACGAGTTCCGGCTTGCCCTGCGCGTTGCGGAAACGCGCCTGCATGCGTCGCGCCTGGAACGCCTCGGTATTCGAGCAGCTCGAAATCTCACGATAGGTGTTCTGCGCGGGCAGCCATACTTCGAGGTCATAGGTCTTCGCTGCGGAGAAACCCATGTCGCCGGTGCACAGCGTGATCACGCGATACGGCAGTTCGAGCTTCTGCAGAATCGCCTCGGCATGGCCGACCATCTGCTCGAGTGCGTCGTACGATGCGTCAGGAGCGACGACCTGCACCATCTCGACCTTGTCGAACTGATGCTGGCGGATCATGCCGCGCGTGTCGCGGCCGTACGAGCCCGCCTCCGAGCGGAAGCACGGCGAGTGCGCAGTCAACTTGATCGGCAGTGCGTCCGCTTCGACGATGCTCTCACGCACCGTGTTGGTCAGCGAAATTTCCGAGGTCGAGATCAGATACTGGGTGACCGTGCTTTCACCGCCGCCCTTCTCGACGCGGAACATATCGTCCGCGAACTTCGGCAGCTGGCCGGTGCCGTACAGGATGTCCGGATTCACGATGTACGGCGTGTATATCTCGGTATAGCCGTGTTGCTGCGTGTGCGTGTCGATCATGAACTGTGCGAGCGCGCGATGCAGCCGCGCAATCTGGCCGCGCAGCATCGTGAAGCGCGCGCCCGACAGCTTCGCGCCTGTCTCGAAGTCGAGGCCAAGCGGCGTGCCGACGTCCACGTGATCCTTGACTTCGAAGTCGAACTGTCGCGGCGTGCCCCAGCGGCGCACTTCGACGTTATGGGCTTCGTCGTTGCCGACCGGCACGCTTTCGTGCGCGAGATTCGGCACGCCGAGCAGCAGATCCGACAGACGCTTCTGGATGTCTTCGAGCTTGACCGCCGACGCCTTCATCTCGTCGCCGATGCCGCTCACTTCGGCCATGACCGCCGACGTATCTTCGCCACGCCCTTTCATCGCGCCGATCTGCTTCGACAGGCTGTTGCGGCGCGCCTGCAGTTCTTCGGTACGGGTCTGGGTATCGCGGCGTTCCGCTTCGAGCGCGGTGAAGGCCGCGACGTCGAGGGTATAGCCGCGGTCGGCGAGGCGTTTGGCGACGCCGTCGAGGTCTTTGCGCAGCAACTGGATGTCGAGCATGGGATGGGACGGATGTTCGTTGTATGAAACCGCGATTTTAACGCACCGGCCAAGGCGAAACGCCTCAAGCCTTCTTCGGCTTGTTCTCGGCGCGCCACCGCGCATCGAGCTCGCCAAGCCGCGCGAGCTTTTCGCCGATCTTGCCTTCGAGGCCACGCGGCGTCGGCTCGTACCAATGCGGCTCGCGCATGCCGTCCGGAAGATAGGTCTCGCCGGCCGCGTACGCATCGGGTTCGTCGTGCGCATAGCGATAGTCGTGGCCGTAGCCGAGTTCCTTCATCAGCTTCGTCGGCGCGTTGCGCAGATGCACCGGTACCGCGCGCGACTGGTCCTTGCCGACGAAACGCCGCGCCTCGTTGTACGCGTTGTATCCGGCATTCGATTTCGGCGCGACCGCCAGATAGATGATCGCCTGCGCGAGCGCGAGTTCGCCTTCGGGCGAGCCGAGACGCTCGTAGGTTTCGGCGGCGTCGAGCGTGATGCGCGCGGCGCGTGGGTCCGCGAGGCCGATGTCTTCCCACGCCATGCGCACGATGCGACGCGCCAGATAGCGCGGGTCGGCGCCGCCGTCGAGCATGCGGCAGAACCAGTACAGCGCGCCGTCCGGGTTGCTGCCGCGCACCGATTTATGCAGCGCGCTGATCTGGTCGTAGAATGCGTCGCCGCCCTTGTCGAAGCGGCGCAGATTTTCCGCGAGCGCGCTGCCCAATAACGCGCCGTCGATTTGGGTGGTCTTCTGCTGCGCGGCCGCGCGCGCGACGATCTCGAGGTTGTTCAACAGCTTGCGGCCGTCGCCGTCGGCGGAGCCGATTAGCGCGGCGCGCGCTTCGTCGGTGAACGTGAGGCCGCCGAGTTCTTTTTGCGCGCGCTCGAGCAACTCGCGCTGTTCGTCGTCTGTCAGGCTCTTCAGCACGTAGACCGCGGCGCGCGACAGCAGCGCGCTGTTGACCTCGAACGATGGATTCTCGGTCGTCGCACCGACGAACACGAACAGGCCCGACTCGACGTGCGGCAAGAACGCGTCTTGCTGGCTCTTGTTGAAGCGATGCACCTCGTCGACGAACACCAGCGTCTGATGGCCGTTCGCGCGATGGATCTGCGCGGTCTCGACCGCCTCGCGGATATCCTTCACGCCCGACAGCACCGCGGACAACGCGATGAACTGCGCGTCGAACGCATCGGCCATCAGCCGCGCGAGCGTGGTCTTGCCGACGCCTGGCGGGCCCCACAGGATCATCGAATGGGCCTCGCCCGATTCGAACGCGACCCTGAGCGGCTTGTTCGGACCGAGCAGATGCGACTGGCCGATCACTTCGTCGATATTGCGTGGCCGCAGGCGTTCGGCGAGCGGAACATTGGCACGGGTTTCTTCAAACATGACGTTTTGGGGATAATCTCGGCTTTCCGGGTACGCACCGCGTTCGAGCGGCGCCGCGCAGGACAAGCGCAAAGCCCGCGCACTGCCGCAATCAGAGGCAAGAACGCGGGCAACGTCCTGCATTATGACAGTGACGGCGACCGCGCGATGGCCGACCCGGCGCGCCGACAGCGCATAAATTCACAGCAGAGCTTCACCGCACCACCAGGAGGAACACACATCAGATGGCTCAAGATTCTGTCGCCGGCCAAGCCGGCTCCACCTACGCGCCGCTCTCGCCGGTGCCCGACGCGCGCCGCGCGTTCCGTACCGGCGACGCGTTCGCGCTGTGGTTCTCGCTCGGCATCGGCCTGCTCGTCGCCCAGGCGGGCGCGCTGCTGGTGCCGGGGCTGTCGCTGCCGCATGCGCTCGTCGCGATCGTGCTCGGCAGCGTGATCGGCGTCGTGTTGCTCGCGCTCGCGGGCGTGATCGGCACCGACACCGGGCTCGCGGCGATGTCGTCGCTGCGTCCGACGCTCGGCGTGCGCGGCGCGTCGGTGCCGGCCGTGCTGAACATGGTGCAACTGGTCGGCTGGGGCTCGTTCGAGGTAATCGTGATGCGCGATTCCGCCGATGCGCTCGCGAAGCAGGCTTTCGGCCTGTCGATGCCGCTCGTGTGGACCGTGATCTTCGGCCTGCTCGCAACCTTGCTCGCGATCAGCGGGCCGCTGTCTTTCGTGCGGCGCTTTCTGCGCAAGTGGGGGATCTGGCTGCTGCTCGCGGGCGCCGCGTGGCTCACGTGGAACCTGCTCGCGCGCCACAATCTCGCCGATCTGATGCAGCGTCCCGGCACCGGCGAGATGTCGTTCGGCGGCGCGGTCGACCTCGTGGTCGCGATGCCGCTGTCGTGGCTGCCACTGATCGCCGATTACACGCGCTTCGGCCGTCGCGCTGGCGAGACGTTCCGCGGCACGCTGTACGGCTATGGCATCGCGAACATCTGGTTCTATGCGCTCGGCGCGGTCTATGGCCTCGCGGCCGGCGGCGGCGATGCATTGCTGACCGGCGCGCTCGCGCAAGCAGGCGGCGGGTTTGCGCTGCTGCTGATCCTGATCGACGAAATCGACAATGCGTTCGCCGATATCCACTCGGCCGCGGTGTCGACCGGCACGTTCTGGACGCGGGCGAGCGTGCCGTTGCTGTCGGGCGCGTTCGGCGCGCTGTGCACGCTGATCGCGCTGCTCGTGCCGATGGCGAAGTACCAGAATTTCCTGCTGTTGATCGGCTCGGTATTCGCGCCTCTGTTCGGCGTCGTGCTGATGGATCACTTCATCGTGCGCAAGCGTCGCATCGATGCCGCGGTGCTCGCCGATGTGCGCGGCCGCTACGGCTTCTCGGGCGGCTGGCACCTGAGCGCGTTCGTCGCATGGGCGATCGGCATCGCCTCGTATCAGGTGATCAATCAATGGCTGCCGAATCTCGGCGCGACGCTGCCGTCGCTCGCGATCGGTGCGGTGTGCTACTACGTGTTCGTATCGGCGCGCAAGACTGCGTATGCATGAGCGCATTAGTCTAAGCGCGTTGCGTTAGACGCGGCCGCCAGAAAGTAACAAAGACCTGCAGTGCAATTGCAGGTCTTTTTATGACCTGAAACCGTCAGCCGCTGTTCGCGCCGCCGGCTATTTTTTCGCGGCTTTGCGCCGACGCGATTCGACCTTTCGACACAGGTCCGTGAGCAGCCAACGGGCGACGGTCTCGGGCCGGTTCGGTGCGTACGACGCGAATTTGCTCTCGTTCGCGAAGTGGACGACGACGGTGCCCGTCATGACGCGATAGGTTCCGGCATAGTTCACGCCGTCCAGTTCCACGCTGAGCGCGTGGGTGGTTTCATATTCCGCTAAAGTCAAGGTAAGAGCGATATCTCAAAAACGAGACATTATCGCTACGATTTTTCGGAAGTCAAAAAAGATATGCAGTTGCATATCAAAGTATTACCGACAGGTAACAATTGCGGTTTTCACCGGCGATCGAAATAATGTGCACCTTATATGCATAAAAAATCTATGGCGTTATTGCCGGTCGAGGGAAACCGACGGCGCGTCGGCAAAACGTTCAAGCGCGCGATTGCCTTCCCGATGGGCTTCGGCCTCATCGATAAAGGTTTTTTCGCTGTATGCCACGACCTTGAAACCACTTCCGGCTGACCGTGGAACCGTGATTCCCCAATGCCATCCGCCCTCCTGCTCGAATACATGGAGGGACGGCGACAAGCGTAACTCGTGTGAAGAAGACAATCTCATGACATGCCTCACCTTTCCAGACATTCGAAGCGACAACCAGCTTCAATCAGTTTAGGCGTTATTTTGTTGCGTTGCAGCAAAAAATTGTTAGAGACTGTGCGCCCAATCCTGGAAATGATCGTACGCGCTAACTCGGCCCATCAGCGATGGCGGTCTTTACAGTCTCGCACTAAATCATTACGTCTGCCGGCACGACGATTTGATTTTCATCGCGGCACAGAGCGCGCATCGTGAGCAATCCACGCGCCTCGTGCCGCGCACAATAAAAAAGCCGCGCTCGAAAAGCGCGGCTTCGCCGGCGCGCACCGCGCGATTCACCCGTTGATCACATCCGCGCCCTTCGGCACCGTGAACTTGAACGCATCGGACGGCAGTGGCGGATTTTTCTGGATGTTCGAGAACGTCAGCAGCGTGACGTTGCCGAACACGTCGTGCAATTCCATCGCTTCCAGATTGCCGTCCTTGAAGCCGATGCCGACGCGCTCGAACTGCGTGTCCTTCGCCTTCGGCGTCAGTTCGAGCCAGTCGATGCCGGCTTTCATGCCCGCGTCGCGCAGCGTGAAATTCTTCTCCAGGTCGTTGCTGCCGAACAGGATCGCCGCCGGGCTCGCGCCGAGCGCGTTGCCGAGCGCGCGCACCGTCACCTGGTTCAGATCCTTGTCATAGACGAAGAGCTTGTCGCCGTCCGCCTGCAACAATTGCGAGTAGGGCTTCTCGTATTGCCAGATGAACTTGCCGGGCCGCGCGAACATGAACGTGCCGCTCGACGTGGTCGGCTTGCCCGGGTTCGCGGTGGACAGCGCGCCGCTCGCGCCCTGCGCCTTGCTCGGCGCGCGCACTTCCTGTTGCACGAAGGTGCCGCGCGCCGAATGGACCTGCGAGACGAAGGCCTTCAGTTGCTCGGTGCCGCTTGCGAACGCGTGCGACGCAACGAGCAGCGACGCACCGATCGCGACACTGCCGGCGGCGCGCGCGATCTTGCGCATGCCGCGGCACACGCGCTCGCCGAGGCGGCCCGCTTTACGCTGTCGGGCATCCTGCTGCGCGATTGCTTGCATAGGTATTTCTCCGTTGAATGAATTCGGTGATGGGCTGTGCCGGCTCGCCGCCCTCGCTGAACACAAAGGGACTGGCCCGGCGTCGAGCCGCAATAGCGCACAGGCGGTATACGCAGCAGCGCTCGCAATAGCCGCAATGGCTTGTTGCGGCTATTCCGCTTCGCGCGCCGGCGCCAGAATCTCGCGATTGCCGTTCGACGACATCGCCGACACCACGCCCGAATTCTCCATCTGTTCAAGCAGACGCGCCGCCCGGTTGTAGCCGATGCGCAGATGCCGCTGCACCAGTGAAATCGACGCGCGGCGGTTCTTCAGCACGACGTCGACCGCCTGGTCGTATAACGGGTCCGACTCGCCTTCGGTGGACGCGGTTCCCGCCGAACCTTCGTCGCCCTCGCCGCTCACGCCGCCTTCGAGAATGCCCTCGATATAGTTCGGCTCGCCCTGCTCCTTGAGCTTGTCGACGACGCGATGCACTTCGTCATCCGACACGAACGCGCCGTGCACACGCACCGGCAAACCAGTGCCCGGCGGCAGATACAGCATGTCGCCCATGCCGAGCAGCGACTCGGCGCCCTGCTGGTCGAGGATCGTGCGCGAGTCGATTTTCGACGACACCTGGAACGCCATACGGGTCGGCACGTTGGCCTTGATCAAGCCGGTGATCACGTCGACCGACGGACGCTGCGTCGCGAGTATCAGATGGATGCCGGCCGCGCGCGCCTTCTGCGCGATTCGCGCGATCAGCTCTTCGACCTTCTTGCCGACGACCATCATCAGGTCGGCCAGTTCGTCGATGACGATCACGATGTTCGGCAAACGCGTCAGCGGTTCCGGATCGTCCGGCGTGAGGCTGAACGGATTCGGCAGCTTCTCCTCGCGTTTGGCCGCTTCGTCGATCTTGTTGTTGTAGCCGGCGAGGTTACGCACGCCAACCTTGCTCATCAGCTTGTAGCGCCGCTCCATTTCGGCGACCGCCCAGTTCAGCGCATGGCCCGCCTGACGCATGTCGGTGACGACCGGACACAGCAGGTGGGGAATGCCTTCGTAGACGCTCATTTCGAGCATCTTCGGATCGATCAGGATCATGCGCACCTGCTCGGCGCTCGCCTTGTACAACAGCGACAGGATCATCGCGTTGATACCGACCGACTTGCCCGAACCGGTCGTGCCGGCGACGAGCAAATGCGGCATCTTCGCGAGGTCCGCGCACACCGGCTTGCCGCCGATGTCCTTGCCGAGACCCATCGTGAGCGGCGACGCGGCATCCGCATACACGGTCGAGCCGAGAATTTCGGACAGGCTCACGGTCTGACGGCGCTGGTTTGGCAGCTCCAACGCCATGTAGTTCTTGCCCGGAATCGTTTCGACGACGCGGATCGACACGAGCGACAGCGAACGCGCGAGGTCCTTCGCGAGGTTGACGATCTGACTGCCCTTCACACCGGTGGCCGGCTCGATTTCATAGCGCGTGACGACCGGGCCCGGATACGCGGCGACCACGCTCACTTCGACGCCGAAGTCCTTCAGCTTCTTCTCGATCAGGCGCGACGTGAATTCGAGCGTGTCCGCGGAAATGGTTTCCTGCGCGGCGGGTGCGGGGTCGAGCAAGGAGATGGGTGGCAGCGTGGAGTCGCCGGGCAGATCGGTGAAGAGCGGCACCTGGCGTTCCTTCTCGACACGCTCCGACTTCGCCGGCGTGGCGAGCGGCGGCACGATCACCACGGGCTCGTGCTCCTCGATGCGCACGCGGCCCTTCTCGACCTTGCCTTCGCGCTTCACGGCGGCCGCTTCGCCGAGCTTGCGATCGAGCCCGGCCTCGCGGCGCAGCTTCGCGAACGTCACCGCGGAAATGATCGATTCGCCGACCTTCTCCGCGACCGACAGCCACGAAAACCGGAAGTACAGCGACAATCCGATCCCCAGACCGAGCAGCAGCGCGAGCGTGCCGCCGGTGAAGCCGAGCGCATGCGAGATGCCGCGCGCGACGGCCTCGCCGATCACGCCGCCCGGCGCGCGCGGCAACTGCACTCTCAGCGACCACATGCGCAGCGCCTCGAGGCCGTTGCACGACAGCAGCACGAGCATGAACGCGAACGCGTCCGCGAGCCAGCTGACGCCGCGCGGCGCGTCGTCGTCCTGCGGCTCTTCGTTGCGGGTGATGCGCCGGTAGTTCGCGGAGATGTGGCGGCCGAGCAGCACGATCCACCAGTAGGCGGACAGGCCGAACAGCAGCAGCAGAATGTCCGAGGTCCACGCGCCGACGCGGCCCGCCCAGTTCGAGATATGGTCGACCTGCGCGGCATGGGTCCAGCTCGGGTCGTGCCTGCTGTAGCTGACGAGGGACATCAGCAGGAACACGCCGAGGGCCACCTGCAGAATCCAGCGGATTTCGGTGAAGAGGCGCGACATGCGGTGCGGCAATGCCTGTGCGCTCGCGGTATAGGGAGCTTTTGCCATTGATCCTGTTGCCTGGGGTAGCCGGTTCAGGCTGAAACTGCCGCCGGGAACGCGGCCCGAGCCGCGCCGCGCGCGGCTTCAGGCCCGATCCCGGCTACCGGAAACTTCGATCCGGGCTATTGTAAACGCTGTGTCCCGCGCGAGGCTGTAAATGACGGTAACTTGGCGGTTTGACCACAAATGGATGAGCGACGCGCGCTGAATTCGTCGTATCGCGCCGCGTGCTCGCACCGCGCGCCCACGCCGCCACGCTATCGCGGCGATCAGAAAGCTTGATGGCGCAGCCGTAGGCCCCGCCCTTTATAATGCCGGTCTGATACCCATCTACAGTTTCAGTTCAAAAACGCACGGCTACGCAATGGCGAGCCGCGCGCCGTACAAGGATTCGATCATGCCCGCAACTGCAACGAAACACGCCAAGGTTCTGATTCTCGGTTCCGGCCCCGCCGGCTACACGGCGGCGGTTTACGCGGCGCGCGCCAACCTCGCGCCGGTACTCGTCACCGGCCTCGCGCAAGGCGGCCAGCTGATGACCACGACCGACGTCGAAAACTGGCCCGCCGACGCCAACGGCGTGCAAGGCCCGGAACTGATGGCGCGCTTCCTCGAGCACGCCGAGCGCTTCAACACCGAGATCATCTTCGACCACATCCACACGGCGAAGCTCGATGAGAAGCCGATTCGCCTGATCGGCGATTCGGGCGAATACACCTGCGACTCGCTGATCATCTCGACGGGTGCATCGGCGCAATATCTCGGCCTGCCGTCGGAAGAGGCGTTCATGGGCAAGGGCGTGTCGGCCTGCGCCACCTGCGACGGCTTCTTCTATAAGCAGCAGCACGTTGCCGTGATCGGCGGCGGCAATACGGCCGTCGAAGAGGCGCTGTACCTCGCCGGCATCGCGAAGAAGGTCACCGTGATCCATCGCCGTGACAAGTTCCGCGCCGAGCCGATTCTGATCGACCGTCTGCTCGCGAAAGAGAAGGAAGGCGTCGTCGAAATCAAGTGGAACCATGTGCTCGAAGAAGTAACCGGCGACGCCTCCGGCGTCACCGGCCTGCGCATCAAGCACACGCAGACTGGCGAGACCACCGACATCGCGCTGCAGGGCCTGTTCGTCGCGATCGGCCACAAGCCGAACACGGACATCTTCGAAGGCCAACTCGAGATGAAGAACGGCTACATCATCACCAGGGGCGGCCTGAACGGTTTCGCGACCGCGACGAGCGTGCCGGGTGTGTTCGCCGCCGGCGACGTGCAGGACCATATCTATCGCCAGGCGATCACGAGCGCGGGCACCGGCTGTATGGCCGCGCTCGATGCACAGCGCTATCTCGAGACCATCAACGAGATGGCCGGCGAGCACGCGATGAGCGCGGAAGCGGACCGGTGATCCGCTGATCCGCGGCGCCATACGGCGACACAATGTCGCGACAACGGGCGCGACAGTAAAATGACGGTAGCGCGCAGCGCTGCCGTCGTTGGCTCACGAAGGCCGCGGCTGCAATGCCGGCGGCCTTTGTCGTTTTTGCCGCCTCAGCTTCGCACCACCCACCGACCTCTCCGCCTGTATTGCCGACATGCCGAAGAATCAGCCCCATCCGAACGAACCGAAACGCCCGCAAGCCGCCCCGCGCCCCGCACCCGCAATAGCCGCGCCCGCCGTTGCGCCGAAGCTCGATCGCGCGTCCGGGCTCGCCGGACTCGGGGCGTTGCGTGAAGCGTTGAAGGGCGACGCCGAGCGGCGCGAGCGCGAACAGGCGGCGGCGCGAGCGGCGCAGCGCGAAGCGGCCGCCGACGCCGATCTGTTCCGCCGCGAGATCGGCGAAGTCGCGCCGCTCGCGATTCCGCCACGTGCGACGCTCACGCGCAATCCCCCGCCGCCGCTGCCGGTGCAGACGCTGCTCGATGAGGAAGCGGTGCTGCACGAAGCGATTTCCGATGAGTTCGACCCCGAAGTGCTGCTCGAAACCGACGAAACGCTGTCGTATTGCCGCCCCGGCGTGAGCCGTGACGTCGTGCGCAAGCTGCGGCGTGGCGACTGGATCGTGCAGGCGCAGATCGACCTGCACGGCATGCGGCGCGAGGAAGCACGCGAGGCGCTCGCGGAATTCATTCGCGAATCGGTCAAGCGCGGCCTGCGCTGCCTGCGCGTGATTCACGGCAAGGGTTTGGGGTCGATCGGCAAGGAGCCGGTGCTGAAAGGCAAAGTGCGCGCGTGGCTCGTGCAGAAAGCCGAAGTGATCGCGTTCTGTCAGGCGCGCCCGCATGACGGCGGCGCCGGCGCGGTGGTCGTGCTGTTGCAGCCGGGTTCGTTGCCGCCGCAGACGAACCTGAAGGTCTGAGGTCGATTTTTTCGGCCGTCGTTCGTCGTGGGGTAAACGGCCAGCCTGGCCGTCGCGCGGTGGCTCTCGTCGCCACCGTGGATTCGTGCTGTGCAACCTTCAAAGGTGATCGCGATGCCCCTGAAGCTTTATGCCCATCCGTTCTCGTCGTACTGCCAGAAGGCCTTGACCGCGTTGTACGAAAACGGCACGCCGTTCGAGATGCGCGTGCTCGCGTACGACGACCCGCAGATCATGGCCGAATTCGCCGCGCTGTGGCCGATCAAGCGCTTCCCGGTGCTCGTCGACGGCGGGCGCACGGTGGTCGAGGCGACCATCATCATCGAATATCTGGGCCTGCAGTATCCGGGGCCTGTCGCGTTGTTGCCGGCCGACCCGCGCGCCGCGCTCGATGTGCGCATGTTGGACCGCTTCTTCGACAACTACATTTCGACGCCGCAGCAAAAGGTCGTGTTCGATAGCCTGCGTCCCGAAGCCGAGCGCGACGCGCGTGGCGTCGCCGATGCACGCGCGATGCTCGACACCGCTTATGCCTGGCTCAACCGCCACATGGCCGAGCGCGAATGGGCCGCCGGCGACAGCTTCAGCCTCGCCGACTGCGGCGCCGCCCCGTTTCTGTTCTACGCCGACTGGACGCATCCGATCGACTCCGCGTTCGCGCACGTGCGCGCGTACCGGCAGAGGCTGCTCGCGCGGCCGTCGTTCGCCCGCGCGGTCGACGAGGCGCGGCCGTATCGGCCGCTATTTCCGCTGGGTGCGCCAGACCGGGATTGAGCCGCGAGCGGCGGTGGCAGATTCGCGCGAACGGGGCACGGCAGACAACCTGATTTCGTGGCTGTAGACTTCCTGTCGTGTCGCAAGCCTGCCCCGCCCTTCTTTTGGCTCACCACCCACAAGGCACACCATGGACCGTTTCGAAGCGATGGAGATCTTCACGCGCGTGGTCGAAGCGAACAGCTTCACCAAGGTCTCGGAATCGCTCGATCTGCCACGCGCGAAGGTCAGCCGCACGATCCAGGCGCTCGAGGAACACGTCGGCGTGCGGCTCCTGAACCGCTCGACGCGTCAGGTCAGCGTGACCGAAGACGGCGCGTCGTTCTACGAGCGCTGCGTGCGCATTCTCGCCGACGTCGCCGATGCCGAGTCGTCGCTATCGAACAAGCGTGAGAATCCGGCCGGCACGATCCGCGTCGACACGTCCGGCACGCTCGCGCGCTCGCTGCTGCTGCCCGCGCTCGACGACTTCTACGAACAATACCCCGCGATCGACGTGCGTCTCGGTCTCGCGGATCGCAACATCGATCTGATCCAGGACGGCGTCGATTGCGTGATCCGCATGGGCACGCCCGAAGAGTCGAGCCTCGTCGCGAAGCGCATCGGGCTTGCGCGCATCGTCACATGCGCGTCGCCCGCGTATCTGCAGAAGTTCGGCACGCCGACCACGCTGGCCGAGCTCGGCGAGCATCGCGCGGTCAACTACGTGTCCGCGCGCAGCGGCCGGACCTTCCCGTTCGAATTCGAAGTCGACGGCGAAATCGAGCGCGTCGCGATGGACAGCACGCTCGCCGTCAACGACGGCTCCGTCTACATCACCGCGGGCGTGCTGGGCCACGGCATCATCCAGCCGTCGCGCTTCATGGTCGCCGAGCTGATCGAGCAAGGCGCGCTCACGGAGATTCTCGGCAACTACACGAGCCCCGGCACGCCGCTGTCGATCCTGTATGCGCACCGCCGCAATCTGAGTTCGCGGCTGCGCGCGTTCATCGATTGGGTCGGCGAGCTCGCGCGCAGCAATCCGGATTTGCGTTTGCCAGAGTCGGCATGACGGCTGCAAAAAAAGCAAAAGCCCCACGCGCAACTGAACGCATGGGGCTCTTCTGAAGCGGCGTCTCTAGCGCGTATGCGACCGCTTACGCAATGCGCTCTTCATTCGCGGGATCGAACAACACCGCCTTCGACGTATCGAACAGCAGCGTCGCGTTCTTCTCCGGTTGCGGGTTCGACGCCGGGTGCACGCGGCTCACGATGCGCTTGCCGTTGACCTGCGCGAACACCAGCGTGTCCGGACCGGTCGGCTCGATCACGTCGACCTTCACTTCGACCGGCTGCAGCTTCGAGTCGTCGCCGTGCGCGCTGCGCGCATCGGTGATGCGCTCCGGACGCAGGCCGAGAATCACGTTGTTGCCGACGTGCGAGCGCACCTTCGCCGAATCGAACGGCAGCACCAGCACCTTGCGCGCGATGCCCGTATCGAGTTCGATGCCGACGCCCGAGCCCTGCTCGACCAGCTTGCCTTCGATGAAGTTCATCGGCGGCGCACCGATGAAGCCCGCGACGAACAGGTTCGACGGCGAGTCGTAGATTTCCTGCGGCGCGCCGAACTGCTGCACGATGCCGTCCTTCATCACCGCGATGCGGTCGCCGAGCGTCATCGCTTCGATCTGGTCGTGCGTCACGTAGACGATCGTCGTGCCAAGGCGCTGATGCAGCAGCTTGATTTCCGAGCGCATCTCGATACGCAGCTTCGCGTCGAGGTTCGACAGCGGCTCGTCGAACAGGAACATCACCGGATCGCGCGCAAGTGCGCGGCCCATCGCGACACGCTGACGCTGGCCGCCCGACAGCTGGCCCGGCTTGCGGTCGAGCAGATGCTTGATCTGCAGCGTGTTCGACACGCGCTCGACGATCTGCGTCTGCTCCTGCTTCGGCACCTTGCGGATGTTCAGGCCGAACGAGATGTTGTCGCGCACCGTCATCGACGGATACAGCGCGTACGACTGGAACACCATCGCGATGTCGCGATCTTTCGGCGACAGGTTGTTGACGGTCTTGCCGTCGATCTGGATCTCGCCCTTGGTCACGGTTTCGAGACCGGCAATCATGTTGAGCAGCGTCGACTTACCGCAGCCCGAGCCGCCGACCAGAATCAGGAACTGGCCGTCTTCGATGTCGATGTTGACACCCTTCAGAACCGGCACCCCGTTCGGGTAGGTCTTGTACACGTCACGGATGGAAAGGCTTGCCATGCTGTGAATCCTCTTGTCTCTGGTACTGCCTGAAAACGTCTGTCTGACGGCGGCGCCCGATCAGTCACGCTGATTGGCCGAAGCGCCGCCGCGCTCTCGGGGGCACGCCCCCGGGGTCAAATCTGGTCAGCCCTTCACCGCGCCCGCGGTCAGGCCGCGCACGAAGTAACGTCCGGCGATGATGTAGACGAGCAGCGTGGGCAGCGCCGCGATGATCGCGCCGGCCATGTCCACGTTGTATTCCTTCACGCCGGTCGAGGTGTTCACGAGATTGTTCAGCGCCACGGTGATCGGCATCGAATCGACGCCGGAGAACACGATACCGAACAGGAAGTCGTTCCAGATCTGCGTGAATTGCCAGATCAGGCACACCATGAAGATCGGCAGCGACACCGGCAGCAGAATCTTCGTGAAGATCGTGAAGAAACCCGCACCGTCGATACGCGCCGCCTTCACGAGTTCAGCCGGCACGCTCACGTAGAAGTTGCGGAAGAACATCGTGGTGAACGCGATACCGTAGATCACGTGCACGAGCACCAGACCGCTCACCGTGTTCGACAGGCCGAGGATGCCTTCGAGGCGCGCCATCGGCAGCAGGATCGCCTGGAACGGGATGAAGCAGCCGACCAGCAGCATCGTGAAGATCGGATCGGCCCCGCGGAAGCGCCAGTGCGTGAGCACGTAGCCGTTGAACGCGCCGATGATCGACGAGATCAGCACGGCAGGAATCACCATGCGCACCGAGTTCATGAAGAACGGCTGCATGCCTTCGCAACGCACGCCCGTGCATGCGCCGCTCCACGCCTTGAGCCACGGCGCGAAGGTCCAACTCGTCGGCGGGGTCAGCAGGTTGCCGGTGCGCAGCTGATCGATGTCCTTGAACGACGTCGACAGCATCACGTACAGCGGAAACAGGAAGTACAGCGCGAACAGAAGCAGGGCCGCGTAAATGACGGCACGGCTTATCGTCATCTTAGATTGCATTGCGGGTGCTCCTCGATTCCAGATACATCAGCGGCACGAGCACGGCCACCACGGTGGCGAGCATCATGATCGACGAGGCCGCGCCGACGCCGAGCTGTCCGCGATTGAACGAAAACGTGTACATGAAGATGGCCGGCAGCGACGACGACGTGCCCGGACCGCCGGCGGTCAGCGCGACGACCAGGTCGAACGTCTTGATGGTGATGTGGCAAAGAATCAGCAGCACGGAGAAGAACACCGGCCGCATGCTCGGAATCACGATCTTGCGGTAGATGGTCGGCAGGCCCGCGCCGTCCATCTGCGCGGCCTTGAAGATTTCACTGTCGACGCCGCGCAAACCGGCGAGGAACAGCGCCATCACGAAGCCGGTGGATTGCCAGACCGCCGCGATCACGATACAGAAGATCGCCCGGTCCGGGTCGCCGAGCCAGTTGAACTCGAAGCTCGTCCAGCCCCAGTCGTGAAACACCTTCTCGATGCCGATGCCCGGCGACAGAATCCATTGCCACGCGGTGCCGGTCACGATGAACGACAGCGCCATCGGATACAGGAACACGGCGCGCAGCGCGCCTTCGTTGCGGATCTGCTGATCGAGCAGGATCGCGAGCAACAGACCCAGACCGATGCAGATACCGATGAACGGAATGCCGAACCAGCCGAGGTTCGCGGCCGAAGTCCAGAACACGTCGTTCTGGAACAGCTCGCGATAGCGGTCGAGACCCGCGAACTCCCAACGAGGCATCAGTCGCGAAGTAGACAGCGACAGATAGCCGGTAATTGCGATAAAGCCATACACGAAGATGAGGCTGATCACGACGCTGGGTGCGAGCACCAGCTTCGGAATATAGCGATCGGCAAGGGCCGCCATGGGCGACGTGCGGCGGGCGACGGTGGCCGTTTTCCCGTTCCCGCTGATGGAAGCAGTCACTACTCGACTCCTGCTGAAACTGTACCGCCGGGCTGCCCGTGCGCGAATGGCGCGGGACCGCGACGGCCTGGGTGTGACTCCATGAAACCCGGGTAAGCCGCGTTGTGCCGGACTGCGCTGCGAATCAAAGCAGATGAGGTCCGACCCGACACGGCCCGAAGGGCGCGCCCAGCGCTTCAGATGCAAGCGGCCGGGCGCAACGCTTCGTACTTGCGCTTACTTGGTCTTCGCTGCCTTCGCGAGAGCCTGAACCGCGGTCTTCGAATCCTGTTGCGAGTTCATGAACTTCGTGACCACGTCGGAGATCGCGCCTGCCGCGGCATCCGGCTGAGCCATGCCGTGAGCGAGCGACGGCACATAACCGCCGGCCTTGATCGCGATCTGCTCATCCGCGTACGACTTCTTCGCGCAGTCGTCGAACTTGTCCATCGGCACGCCGAGACGCACCGGGATCGAACCCTTGTACAGGCTGAACTGCTCCTGGAACTCCGGCGACATGATCGTCTTCGCGAGGGAGAGCTGGCCCGGCGTCGCGGCCTTCTGGCCCTTCTGCTGGAAGAACACGAACGAGTCGACGTTGAACGTGTAGGCCTTGTCCGTTTGCGGCACCACCGCGCAGATGTAGTCCGTGCCCGACTTCTTGCCGGCGTTGGTGAACTCGCCCTTCGCCCAGTCGCCCATGAACTGCATGCCGGCCTTGCCGTTGATGACCATCGCCGTGGCGAGGTTCCAGTCACGGCCCGTGCGGCCCGCGTCGAAGTAGCCCTGGATCTTGCGGACCGTGTCGAACACCTGGACCATCTTCTCCGAGGTCAGGGTCTTCTCGTCGAGGTCGACGAGCGCCTTCTTGTAGAAGTCCGCGCCTTCCGACAGCACGACGTCTTCCCACAGCGTCAGGTCTTGCCACGGCTGGCCGCCCATCGCGATCGGCTGGATGCCCGCGGCCTTCATCTTGTCGGCCACCGCGAAGAACTCAGGCCACGTGGTCGGCACCTTGCCGCCTGCCTTGTCCAGTGCCGCCTTGTTGATGTACAGCCAGTTCACGCGATGCACCGAGAACGGCGCGCCGACATAGTGGCCGTCCGCTTGCATGATCTTGTCGACTTGCGGCGGCAGGTTCTTCTTCCAGTCGCCAGCGACCGAGTCGATCGGCACCAGCACGCCCTGCGAAGCCCAGTCCTGGATCAGCGGACCCTTGATCTGCGCGGCGCTCGGCGCGTTGCCCGAGATCACCTGCGTCTTCAGTGCCGTCATCGCAGCCGCGCCAGCGCCGCCTGCGACCGCGAAGTCCTTCCACGTGTAGCCCTGCTTCGTCATGTCGTCCTTGAGGACGCCGACGGCCCTGGATTCGCCGCCCGAAGTCCACCAGTGCAGCACTTCGATCGACTCGGCGGCCTGCACGGCCGACACGCCACACATCAGACCCGCAGCGCACAGAGCGCCCATGATCGCGCGAAATTTCATTGCTTATCTCCTCCAGACACCTGAACAAAAAAACGAATGGCCCCTGATGTCGCCAGGGTGCTGTGGTTGGTTCAAACAGGCAAAAACTGGGCGATCGAGCACGGTCGGGCGCATGCGCGAGGGCATGTGCCGGCGGACCGATGTCCGGCCGCTAGACGCTCAAGAGGTGAGTGATTCGGGATGCAACTGACTGTCTCCTCTTTTGATTTTTGCCTGCCCGCATCGCGCGGCAGACTCGAGGTACCTCATACACCAATCCGACGCCAGCCTGACGTCGGCCACGGAAACGACCCGCAAGCCCGTCGACTCCCCGGCTTTCCGTAAGGTCCGCCGGCACCCTGCTGGCGCGTACCGGAAAGCGTTGCCCCATTGTCCGTTAGCATGCCGGGGACGCCCGCCGATTCGCAAAAAGCGTGCAATTCGTCTGCACAGCGCACGCTTTTTTCTTCGAATTAACGCTACCTCTTGATTTGGATTGTAGTTAAACTACAATTCAGTGTCAAAAAATATTTTATCGGACTACGGTCGCTCTTCCAGGTCGCTGCGCGTGCGGTGTCCGATCAGCGCGGCGGCCTTTCAGGACATCGACGGAGACTCATGCATACCGACTCAAGCTTCACCTTCGTTCTCTTCGGCGGCACCGGCGACCTGTCGATGCGCAAGATCCTGCCCGCGCTGTTCGAGGCGCACCGCGCGGGCGGCATGCTCGCCGATAACGGCAAGATCGTCGCGGTCGCGCGGCACATCGCGGATCGCGGCGAGTACCTGCAGTGGGTCGACGGGCACGTCAAGCCGCACGTGTCGAAAAACGGCCTCGACGAAGCCGCGTGGACGAGCTTCCTCGCGCGCATCGAGTTCGTGAAGATCGATCTCGGCAATCCGGATGACTTCGCGCAACTGCGCGACGCGATCCAGGATATGCCCGGCATCCGCGTGTTCTATCTGGCGACCGGTCCGTCGCTGTTCGTGCCGATCTGCCATGCGCTCGCCGCGGTGGGTCTGAATAACAACGCGCGCATCGTGCTCGAGAAGCCGCTCGGCTACGACCTGAAGTCGTCGAATGCAATCAATGACGCGGTCGGCGAAATTTTCGCGGAAGAGCAGATCTACCGGATCGACCATTACCTCGGCAAGGAGCCGGTGCAGAACCTGCTCGCGCTGCGCTTCGGCAATGCGCTGTTCGAGCCGCTGTGGCGCCGCGAATGGGTCGAAAGCATCCAAATCACGATCGCCGAGGAACTCGGTGTCGAAGCGCGCGGCGATTTCTACGACAATACCGGCGCGCTGCGCGACATGGTGCAGAACCACCTGCTGCAGCTGCTGTCGATCGTCGCGATGGAGCCGCCCCACTCGATGGATTCCGACTCGGTTCGCGACGAGAAGCTGCGCGTGCTGCGCGCGCTAAAACCGGTCGATTCGCAGGAAATCGGCAAGGTCGCGGTGCGCGGCCAGTATCATTCGGGCGTGATCCGCGGCAACACGGTGCCGGCCTACGCGACCGAGCACGGCGTGAAGCCGGACAGCTCGACCGAGACCTTCGTCGCGCTGAAGGTCGAGATCGAGAACTGGCGCTGGGCCGGCGTGCCGTTTTTCCTGCGTACCGGCAAGCGGCTCGCCGATCGCGTCGCCGAGATCGTCGTGAATTTCCGTGCGGTGCCGCATTCGGCGCTTGGCGCGTCGGCGCTGCGCGCGGGCGCGAATCGCCTCGTGATCCGTCTGCAGCCGAACGAGACGATTCGTCTGTACTGTCTCGCGAAGCAGCCCGGCGAGGGTATGAACCTCGCGAGCGTGTACCTCGATCTCGCGTTCGACCGGTTCTTCCGCGAAGGCCAGATGGAGGCGTATCAGCGGCTGCTGCTCGACGTGATTCACGGGCGCCTCGCGCTGTTCGTGCGGCGCGACGAACAGGAAGCCGCATGGCGCTGGGTCGAGCCGATCCTGAACGAATGGAAAGCCTCGACCAAGCCGCCCAAGCCGTACGCGGCGGGCACGTGGGGACCGGCCGCGGCGAGCGCGATGCTCGCCCAGCACGGCACCTGCTGGCTCGAAGAAGAGAATTGAGTTTGATGAATTGACAGACGGCGCCGCGCGCGATGAACATTTCGGCGCGCGGCGCCGGCAACACCACCGACGAACTGAACGGAGTCGCGCCGGTATCGCGTCAGGCATCTGCGGGCCACCCCGCCATGCAGGCATCGCGCGACAGCAGTCAGGCTGATTCCGCAGATCCAACAAGAATGCAGCACGGAGGAGAAGTGATCGAGCTTCACGCTTTCGACGACCAGCGCGCCCAATCCGACGCGCTGGCGAAAGCGGTGGGCGACGCGTTGCATGCGTCGCTTGCCGCACAGGCGGCCGGCACCGGGACGTCAACCCCGCTCGCGCGCCCGGCCATGCTGGCCGTGTCCGGCGGCAGCAGCCCGCGTCCGTTTCTGCAAACGTTGTCGACGCAGACGTTCGACTGGCCCCGCATCGCGATCACGCTGGTCGACGACCGCTGGGTGCCGGAGACCGATAGCGCGAGCAATGCGCAGCTGGTGCGCGCCACGTTGCTGCAGAACGCCGCGCAACACGCGACCTTCTGGCCGCTCGTCGACACCAGCCAGGATCTGCACTCGCACGTTGCCGCGCTGAACGCGGACGCGCGCTTCGCCACGGCACCCGACGTCGCGGTGCTGGGTATGGGCGAAGACGGCCACACCGCGTCGATCTTCGCCGATGCGCCCGAATGGGATCACGCGATCACCACGACCGAGCGTTTCGTCGCGGTGCATCCGGGCGCGGCGCCGCACGCGCGCGTGAGCTGGTCGCTGTCCGCGCTGAAGGACGTCAAGCATCTGTTTCTGCTGATTGCAGGACCGCGCAAGATGGACGTGCTCAACGCCGCATCCGCTGCGCTACAAAAAAATGCCATCTCGCAACTGGCAAACGACAAGGGAGTGAGACTCGATGTCTACTGGTGTGCAAACTAAAGCTGTGCCGGGCGCGGCCCAGCACGCCGATGGACCGAGGCTGCTGGCCGACATCGGCGGTACCAATGCGCGTTTCGCGCTCGAGACGGGCCCCGGCGAAATCGGCTCGGTGCAGGTCTATCCTTGCGCCGAGTATCCGAGCGTCGCCGACGTCATCAAGAAGTATCTGCAGGACACGAAGATCGGCCGCGTCAATCACGCGGCGATCGCGATTGCGAACCCAGTCGACGGCGACCAGGTCAGCATGACCAATCACGACTGGACCTTTTCGATCGAAGCGACGCGCCGCACGCTCGGCTTCGACACGCTGCTCGTCGTCAACGACTTCACCGCGCTCGCGATGGCGCTGCCCGGCCTCACCGACACGCAGCGCGTGCAGGTGGGCGGCGGCCAGCGCCGGCCCAACAGCGTGATCGGCCTGCTCGGCCCCGGCACCGGCATGGGCGTGTCGGGCCTGATCCCCGCCGACGACCGCTGGATCGCGCTCGGCAGCGAAGGCGGCCACGCCACCTTCGCGCCCGCCGACGAACGCGAAGAGATCGTGCTGCACTACGCGCGCAAGAAGTGGTCGCACGTGTCGTTCGAACGGGTGGCCGCGGGTCCGGGCCTCGAGGTGATCTATCGCGCGCTCGCGGGCCGCGACAAGAAACGCGTGCCGGCCAGCGTCAATCCGGCCGAGGTGGTCAAGCGCGCGCACGAAGGCGAGCCGCTCGCGGCCGAATCGGTCGACGTGTTCTGCGGCATTCTCGGCACCTTCGCCGGCAACATCGCGGTGACGCTCGGCGCGCTCGGCGGCATCTATATCGGCGGCGGTGTCGTGCCGCGTCTCGGTGAGTTGTTCGCGCGTTCGTCGTTCCGCCAGCGCTTCGAGGCGAAGGGCCGCTTCGAGGCGTATCTGCAGAATGTGCCGACCTACGTGATCACCGCCGAATACCCGGCGTTCCTCGGCGTATCGGCGATTCTCGCGGAGCAGTTGTCGAACCGCGCGGGCGGCAGCTCGTCGGCGGTGTTCGAGCGGATTCGCCAGATGCGCGACGCGCTGACGCCGGCCGAGCGCCGCGTCGCCGACCTCGCGCTGAACCATCCGCGTTCGATCATCAATGATCCGATCGTCGACATCGCGCGCAAGGCCGACGTCAGTCAGCCCACCGTGATCCGCTTCTGCCGCTCGCTCGGCTGCCAGGGGCTGTCCGATTTCAAGCTGAAGCTCGCGACCGGTTTGACCGGCACGATTCCGGTCAGCCACAGCCAGGTGCATCTCGGCGACACCGCGACCGACTTCGGCGCGAAGGTGCTCGACAATACTGTGTCGGCGATCCTGCAGTTGCGCGAGCATCTGAACTTCGAGCACGTGGAACGCGCGATCGACCTGCTGAACGGCGCGCGGCGCATCGAGTTCTACGGGCTCGGCAACTCGAACATCGTCGCGCAAGATGCGCACTACAAGTTCTTCCGCTTCGGTATTCCGACCATCGCGTACGGGGATCTGTACATGCAGGCGGCCTCGGCCGCGCTGCTCGGCAAAGGCGACGTGATCGTCGCGGTGTCGAAGTCGGGGCGCGCGCCCGAGCTGCTGCGCGTGCTCGACGTCGCGATGCAGGCCGGCGCGCAGGTGATCGCGATCACGTCGAGCAACACGCCGCTCGCGAAGCGCGCGACCGTCGCGCTGGAAACCGATCACATCGAGATTCGCGAGTCGCAACTGTCGATGATCTCGCGCATTCTGCACCTCGTGATGATCGACATTCTTGCGGTCGGCGTAGCGATTCGCCGCGCGGTGCCGAGCGATGAAGTAGCCGAGACCGTCGAGAAAGCGCGCGAAGGCGCCGACGACGACGCGACGGCCGTACTCGACTGGCTGAGTCACGGCGCGGCTTCGTCGGCGCGCGACTGAGGCTGACTTAGCGCTGTCCGCTTCGCTTGCGGTGGACGAACCCGCGGCGTGCGCATCGGAGACGATGCACCCGCCGCGGGTTTTTCTGTTCGGGGGACACGAAAAGCGATCGATAATGAGCGCTCTATCGCTTCAGACGAACCGCGCGTCCATGATCATTCGCCCGCATCTCCACTGGTTCCGCATGCTGCTCGCGTGGCGCGGCTCGGTGCTGCCGCAGTTGCTGCCGCGGCTTTTTCTGATCTTTGTCATCTCGATCATTGCGCTCGCCGCGCACGATCATCTGCTGCCCGTCAGCCTGAACCTGAATTCGATCGCGCCGTTCTCGCTGGTCGGCATTGCGCTCGCGGTGTTTCTCGCCTTTCGCAACAACGCGAGCTACGACCGCTGGTGGGAAGCGCGCAAGCTGTGGGGGCAATTGCTCAACGAGTCGCGCTCGCTGACGCGCCAGGCGCTGACGTTGCCGTCGCCCGAGTTGCCCAAAGAAGAAGCCGCCGCGTTCCTGGCGATTCTTAGCGCGCTCCCGCATGCGCTGCGTCACCAGTTGCGCAAGACCGAACCGCGCGACGACCTTGCCGCGCGGCTGCCCGGCGCACTGCTCGAACGAGTGATGGGATCACGCTACAAGCCGGCCACGTTGATGCTGTGCCTCGGCGAATGGGTGCAGCGCGCGGCGCGCGCGGGCACTCTCGATCCGATCACGGCGCTCGCGTTCGACCGCAATCTGAACGGACTATCGGACGTGATCGGCGGCTGCGAGCGCATCGCTTCGACGCCGTTGCCGTTCGCATATTCGGTGATGATCCACCGCACCGTGTACTTCTTCTGCGCGTCGCTGCCGTTCGGGCTCGTCAACAGCATCGGCATTTTCACGCCGGTGTTCGCGGTGTTCGTCGCGTACACGTTCATGGCGCACGAAGCGATCGCGTCGCAGCTCGAAGAACCGTTCGGCACCGACGACAACGACCTCGCGCTCAACACGATGTCCGCGATCATCGAGGATGCGATGCGCGATCTGCGCGGCGAGCCGGCGCTTGCGCCGCCTCAGCCGCGCGCAGATGGGGTTCGATGGGATTGAATCTGCGGCGGGTCGCGCCGCTCGGCGGCCGTCAGTGGTTGCCGGCCGTTTCGGAGAGCCGTTTGATCGTCGCGACGCGCGCGCCGATGATGTCGATACGTCCGCGCTCGTCGACGAGCGGCGTCGATGCCGTCAGATACGCATTCCACGCGCGTTGCGCGTGCACCAGCGTCGGCCGCGACTTCGCCGGCATCTTCGCTTCGAGCACACGGTAGTAGCGGTTCAGATCGAACATCGCGTGTTCGCAACGCGCATCGGCGTTGCACGCGCGCGGCCGGCGCGGCGCCGGACCGCTCGCATCGGCGAGCGCGCTGCGCAGCACGAGCGCGCGGTCGCGCACCGGCTGCAGTTGCATGTCGGCTTCGGAAAGCACGTACATCGAGCCCTGGGTCGTTGCGAACACCGCGGCGAGCAGCTGCTTCTCGGCATCGCGCGACGCGAGCCAGCTCGACTGGCTCTTTTCCCATAGCCTGCGCCGCGCGGGCGGCACCTTCGCGAGCAACTGCTGGTACGCGCTATCGACCGCGGCCATCCAGCCGATGCGCGCATTGTCCATGCACTGCACCTGCCCGATCGTCGTCGACATGTCGGCGCGCGCGAGACACGTGCGCATCGCCGCATCGATCGGATCGGCGGCGGCCACCTCCGCATGCGCCGCCGGACTAGCGATGGCGACGAGCACCAGGGTACCGGCCGTGAGCGCGAAGCTCAGCACGCCGGCCGCGCGCCGCCAAGGCCCGATAGCGGGCAGGCCCGTCAGCAACTTCACCCACGCCATCGTCAGAAGCGCACGCAATCGACGAAATATTCGATGCGCCCGTTGACCATTTCGCCGACGAGCCCGTGGATATCCGTATGGAAGCCTGGGAAGCGCTCGTTGAACTCGCGCGCGAAACGCAGATAGTTGACGATGGTCTTGTTGAAGCGCTCGCCCGGAATCAGCAGCGGAATGCCCGGCGGATACGGCGTCAACAGGATCGACGTGACGCGGCCTTCGAGTTCGTCGATCGGTACCCGGTCGATCTCGCGGTGCGCGAGCTTCGCGAATGCGTCGGACGGCTTCATCGCCGGCTCCATGCTCGACAGGTACATCTCGGTCGTCAGACGGGCGATGTCGTTCGCGCGATACACGCTGTGGATCTGCTGGCACAGATCGCGCAGGCCGACACGCTCGTACATCGGATGATGCGCGACGAACTCGGGCAGCACGCGCCACAGCGGCTGGTTGGTGTCGTAGTCGTCCTTGAACTGCTGCAGCTCGGTCACCATCGAGTTCCAGCGGCCCTTCGTGATGCCGATCGTGAACATGATGAAGAACGAGTACAGGCCCGTCTTCTCGACAATGATGCCGTGCTCGGCCAGGTACTTCGTGACGATCGCCGCCGGAATGCCGGTGTCGTCGAAGCCGCCGTCCATGTTGAGACCGGGCGTGACGATCGTCGCCTTGATCGGGTCGAGCATATTGAAGCCTTCGGCGAGCGGGCCGAAGCCGTGCCACGCGTCGTCCGGACGCAGCATCCAGTCTTCGCGCGAGCCGATGCCTTCCTCGGCGAACTGGTCCGGGCCCCACACCTTGAAGAACCAGTCGTCGCCGTATTCGGTGTCGACCTTGGTCATCGCGCGGCGGAAGTCGAGCGCTTCGGCGATCGATTCCTCCACGAGCGCGGTGCCGCCCGGCGCTTCCATCATCGCCGCGGCCACGTCGCACGAAGCGATGATCGCGTACTGCGGACTCGTCGACGTATGCATCAGATACGCCTCGTTGAAGCGATGCTTGTCGAAGCGGCTGTTCTTCGAATCCTGCACGACGATCTGCGACGCCTGCGAGATGCCGGCGAGCAGCTTGTGCGTGGAGTGCGTCGCGTACACCATCGCGCCGATGCGCGGACGGCCCGCGCCGATCGCGTGCATGTCCTGATAGAACTCGTGGAATTCAGCGTGCGGCAGCCACGCTTCGTCGAAGTGCAGCGTGTCGAGCCATTCGCCCAACATCTCCTTGATCATCTCGACGTTGTAGACCACGCCGTCGTACGTGCTTTGCGTGATCGTCAGGATGCGCGGCTTCAGGTTCGGGTTCTTCGCGAGCGCTTCGCGCGCGAACGGATTCGCCTCGATCTTCTTGCGGATGTTCTCCGGTTCGAACTCACTGCGCGGGATCGGGCCGATGATGCCGAAGTTGTTGCGGGTCGGCGTCAGGAACACTGGAATCGCGCCGGTCATCGTGATCGCGTGCAGGATCGACTTGTGGCAGTTGCGGTCGACCAGCACGATGTCGCCCGGCGCAACCGTGCCGTGCCAGACGATCTTGTTCGACGTCGACGTGCCGTTGGTCACGAAGAACACGTGGTCGGCGCTGAAGATGCGCGCGGCGTTGCGCTCCGAGGCCGCGACCGGACCGGTGTGGTCGAGCAGCTGGCCGAGTTCGTCGACCGCGTTGCAGACGTCGGCGCGCAGCATGTTCTCGCCGAAGAACTGGTGGAACATCTGGCCGAGCGGGCTCTTCAGGAACGCGACGCCGCCCGAGTGGCCCGGGCAGTGCCACGAGTACGAACCCTCTTCCGCGTACTGCACCAGTTCCTTGAAGAACGGCGGCGCGAGCGAATCCAGGTACACCTTCGCCTCGCGGATGATATGGCGTGCGACGAACTCCGGCGTGTCCTCGAACATGTGGATGAAGCCGTGCAGTTCGCGCAGGATGTCGTTCGGCAGATGGCGCGAGGTGCGCGTCTCGCCGTACAGGAAGATCGGGATATCGGCATTGCGACGGCGCACTTCGGTCACGAACGCGCGCAGCGCGACGATCGCGGCCGCGAGTTCGGGTGTCTCGCCTTCGACGACCACGTTGTCGACGTACGGCAGCAGTTCGTCGTCGTCGATCGAGAGGATGAAGCACGACGCGCGGCTCGACTGCTGCGCGAACGAGGTCAGATCGCCGTAGCTCGTCAACCCGAGCACTTCCGCGCCTTCTTTCTCGATGGCTTCGGCCAAAGCCCGGATGCCGGAACCCGAGATGTTCTCGGAGCGGAAATCTTCGTCGATGATGACGACGGGGA
>NZ_JBFPKO010000035.1:0-49900 GCF_040948765.1 Paraburkholderia sp. BR10923
ATCCTATGACCCCATCATCCCGGCGCCGCCGGTGGTGCGTCGTCTCCGGCGGCTACGCCGCCTTCGACTCCGCACCACCGGCCAACACAATCGTCAATCGACCGGACAAGATAATTGTCGGCGCCCACCCTACCTCCTGCCGTATCGCCATGGTTCGTCTGCATAACATCATCCTTAGTCTGTGCGCGCATCGCTTCGTTCCTCGGAATGGACCCAAGGCTATCGTGCTCCGCCCACGAACGGCGGCGATGTTGGAATCAACTCAACGTAAGATCATGAGGCACACGACGAACTGCGGTGCGGCGGTGTCGGGCCAATCTGAAAAAGCGTCTATCGCGCATCTGGCACTTTGCGCCTTTACAAAAGTATTGACGCGTTGCAGCGCGGGCGGATAGACAGCAGCCAACTGATTTTGCACGTATTTGATTTGGCGAGCAAAGGCAAACCCACGGCTAGCTTGGGTGCGGCTAGCCGGAGAATTGACCGGAAATCAAAGTCACCCCGGTTAGCCTTTGTCCCATGTCTCGATCAGTACCGCACACGGCGACCGATCAATGACCTCCCCGCTCGTCGACGGGTTCGCCCAGCGGCGTAGCCGCGACAAATGGTGATGTCCCATCACAATGACCTCCGCGGTCAGCAGCCGGGCTTGTTCGATGACGACGTCGGCCGGAGAATTTCCCGCGCAGAGGTGCTGTTCCACGGTGAGATTCCGGTCGGCAAGCTGGGCGGCTGCTGCAGTCAGAACGGCTTGTGCGAAAGATGTCTGCGCCCGTGCAGGCGGATAATTCAGGCGATCGGGTGCGGTGCCACTTTCGCTACCGGGAGGCAAAAAGTAGGATGGGTCGACAACGCAAAGAAGGTGTACGGTTGCCCTGCCTGGAGCCGCCACGCGGCTGGCCAGGTCGACGACGCGGACACTCTGGGCTGTGCCGTCCAGCGGAACGAGGAGGATATTGAACATGGCTAGAGATACCCTTTGAAGATACGATTGACATGCTGGGTGCCATCGCCGCCTGGAAGCGTGTCGGGCCAGTAGTTCCTGACATCCTCAAACTGGTTCGGCCAACGGCAGAACTCCTGCAAGATGCCGGTCTTCCTGAGGCGTGCCTCCGCGACAAGCGCGATAACCTGCGGCTGCCGACCAAGCGCGCCATGCGAAGCTTGGAGCAGCATGGAAAGCTCGTTCTCCGGGCCACGAACTCCGTAAAAGGCGTTGTGATACACGGAAGCGCGGTCGCGCCGATACGGCCGATGAACCTTCGCCCGCACGCGTGCCCGTAAGAAGACCCCCGAAAACCTCGTGAGGGAGACGGTCATTGGGTTCTTCCACAGCATCGACCCATCCTCGTCCACAAGCGAGCCGGCACCAGGAGCGATCGCTTTCGCGGCAGGTCAGTGCAAGCCGTAGGTTTTATGATTCTGCACCGATGCGCTCCGATGGCTGAATGAAGTTCAGGCTCGGTCGCAACCCGGAGTCATGCGTTCACCTGGACACGCTGTGCGCGCCAATCCGGCGGTTGAGTTCAACGACGAGAAACTATGGTCGCCGCGCCTCGATGAGGGGATTCACACGCTCGGTGAATCGCTCTTTTTTCCCGCTGTGTGTGCTCGATCGCGATCAATCGATGCGCGCGGCGCCAACCCTTAGCAACCTCAACTGCCAAAAAACAGGTCGCAGAAACTCGCCGGACCCACACAGGCATTAGGGTCCCTGGCCGGAGCCAAAGCCCGGCGCCACGGCGCGCGATTCGTATTCGCCTCGGATGTATTCGGCGCGGACGTACCCGCCTCGGCCGCCTGTTGAACATCCGCATGCGCGGGGGCAAGGGGTTCTGCGTGAACAGCGAAGCTGGCCGACAGCGAACATGCAAAAAGAACAGCAGTAAGCAATTTCATTTCGATCTCTCTAGCAAGGTGATGGAGGGGCGCCTCCCGGGGAAACACCTAGGCAGATTAATCACCTTCAATAGCCAAGAGAATCCCATAGCCTCGGGAATGATCCTTCCATTCCATGGGAGTATCGAGAAGCTGGCTTACGGGACGTCGTCAACGAGTGGTGGCAAATATCGCAATGAGGCGTCGCTGCGATACCACCTCCTCAAATACGCCCACACTATTGCGGGCATCTCCTCTCCCAGTTAGGGCTGCGGGCGTCCATTTCGCAAATACGGCGCGAGTGGGGGGGTATCAACACGCCATCACGAAATCATCTCGAGATCTTTGGTCCGCACGGCCGGTCGCGGCACGCGCATTACATCAATAACTGCCGACCTGGCAGGAGCCCGAAAGAACTCAGTGCAGAAGTCGACGAACATCCTGATCCGTGCCGAGATCAGTTCCCGATGAGCATAGAAAAGGCATATTTCAATGCTGCTTTCCGATGCCGTACATTCCGGCAGGACGTGCACGAGATCTCCCCTATCAATGTCGTCGCGAACCATGGTTTCAGGCAGCGTGGCAATGCCGGTACCTTCGAGCGCTGCCGCGCGAAGCAGCAGCTGGTCACCTTCCATCGACGACATGGGCAAAACGCTCACCTTCCGGACACCCTCATAGAGATCGATGAACTCCGCATTTTTCTTTCTCGTTTCCGGATCGATCAGTAAAAAATGATTGGCGACCTGCGCAGCGGATTCCGGTGCGCCATATTGCTCGAGATAGGCCGGAGCGGCGACGAGAATGCGAGGCGAGTGCGCTAGCGTCCGGCGAATTACGGTGGACTGCTCGACCAGCTGAGGCGGAAGAATGGCGATATCGAAACGGCCATCGAACAGGTTCGCGGGGTGATCCTGAACGGAAACCATCAGATTCACATGAGGCGCGATGGCTCGATAGCGCCGCACGAACCGTGGGAACACCCCGTTCACCAGCATGGGGTGCACGACAAGGCTCAATTTTCCGCCATTGACCTCGTGCTCCATCGCAATGCGCCGGTTAGCCTCGTCGAGCTCTTCGAGCAAACGGCAACAAATCAGATAGTACGAGTGTGCTGCGTCTGTCAAGGAAACGGACCTCGTGGTCCTGAGCAGGACTCTCGTCTGGACGCATTCTTCAAGCCTGGCGATCGCTTTTGAAACAGACCCGGTGGTCACATTCAACGATTCGGCGGCCTTGCTGAAACTCTGATACCTCGCAGCAGCGACGAATGCACGCAACATGTAAAGCTGGTCCATCTCGCACCTCGCAAATTTCGCTCTGGTCGACGATTCAAGCGTAATCGCGTAAGCCGCGCGGCGGTATCGTCCAATATGATGTGACGCCTGATGCAGGCGCGTGCGCGTCTAATACATCCGGATGGCCTGAACCAGCGGCCGGCATAGCGGCAGATCCCTCAGGCCAGATAGCGCCCAATTTCAGAGCGTTCGGCCACGTCATTGCGTTAGCAGTTCACTAACCCGTGCGAGAAGTCCCGCGTCATCCACAGGCTTCGAGAAGAAGCCTGCGGCGCCGTTACGATTTGCGCGCTCCAGCACTTCCGGGGTCGTGTACGCGGTAATGAAAATGACGGGGATAGGACGCTTCCACAGCTTGATCGACTCGAGTAGCGCAAAACCATCCATGCCTGGCATCTGGATATCGGCGACGACGAGTTTCAGTTTGGAGCGGCGCGTATCGCCCAGAAGATGATGCGCGGACGCGTAGTCGATGACGTTCCAGTTCGCCGAACGCAGCGAACTGGACAGTGCCATCCTGACGGACTCATCGTCGTCCACAAGGCCGATCATTGCAGACGAAAGCGCTGGTTTTATCGGGGGTCCGGTGGCCATCGAAATGATGCAGAAAGATTGAATCTTTCTGCAAAATACAAGCCGGCCGATTGAGCAGCAATCACACCTTCGAATGATTCTTGTGCCAGTCCGTATTAGCTGGGGGAGATCCGCGCGCTGACGCAGGCAGCCACCGCGCAACGAATGGGCAAATGCTTATCTGGCGCTCTGAGGAGCCTGCACTTGCTGCAACTTCTTGATGAGCTCGGCGACAGAGCGCGCATTGAGCTTGTGCATGGCCTGCGCCCGATGGATCTTGACCGTGACCTCGCTGAGACACAGGCGGTCGGCAATCTGTTTGTTCAACAGACCCTCCGCAACCATCCCGATCACCTCGCGCTCGCGGGAGGTCAGTGAATCGTAGGCTTGACGAATGCCCGCAACGAGCTTCGCCTGGCGCCGCAGTTCGCCATCGCGCTTGAGCGCCGCAGCGATCGTATCGAGCAGATCCTGATCCTTGAATGGCTTTGTCATAAAATCGAAAGCACCGGCTTTCATCGCCTTGACGGTCATGCCGATATCGCCGTGTCCCGTCAGAAAGACGATGGGAAATCGAATGCTCTCTTTAAAAGCTTCCTGCTGAAGCGTGAGACCGCTCTCGCCTCGCAATCGAATGTCGAGAATGAGACAGCTCGGCACATCCGGCATCTTCTCGGCGAGAAATTCGTCAGCCGATGCGAACGCTCGAACCTCGATGCCCACCGACCTCAGCAGACTGGTGAGCGCGCCTCGGATAGACTCATCGTCGTCGATCACGTACACGAGCGAGTCTGGTAGTTGTTCACTTCGCGTCCCAACGCTATCGTGTGTCATCGCTCGATCTTCGAAATGTTCGTGACGGCGTAAAGCTGCCGATGCTCGCCTTATGGTAAGCAATATCGAGACTTATCGCTACCGCTTGCAAACTGTGAGCATTGCTTTCCTTTGAAGCAGGCGCCCCCATAAATCATACTCGTCAACCCGGCTCCTTATGGCACACCACGCCTGAGAGCTTCACGGGTCATACCGGCGTATGAGGGACCGCATGCCGGCAAGATACAGCTTCAGCCATTCGGAGAATGGTCAGGGTGGCGCTGCACGCCTAACCTATATTACGAACGGGTCATCGCGCTGTCGGCATCGTCGGTCAGAGTGGGTGCGCAAAATGAAAGTCGCTCTTGTAGTGCATGATGGTGTTCAGGCGATGGACGTGGCAGGCGTGCTCGACGTGTTCGCCGAAGCGAATCGTTTACTCA
Source organism: Paraburkholderia sp. BR10923 (assembly GCF_040948765.1). Lineage (NCBI taxonomy): Bacteria > Pseudomonadati > Pseudomonadota > Betaproteobacteria > Burkholderiales > Burkholderiaceae > Paraburkholderia > Paraburkholderia sp. BR10923. The sequence goes on from NZ_JBFPKO010000035.1 coordinate 5,006, forward strand.
GCGAGCCACGTCGGTATCAGGTGTCCCTCGTCGGAGAGCACGCAGGCGCGGTGGCCTGTTCGAACGCAATGCAACTGTGCGTGCCGTGGGCTTACGCGGACTTTCGCGCAAACCTCGATCTTCTGCTGGTGACAGGCGCCTTTCACGCAACTCACGTCCGGCCGAAGCAGCGACTGCCGGACTCGACCTTGGCCTCTCTCTCGTCTCGCAAGACTGGGGCCAGACGCTCGCCGAACAGGTGGCAAGGCGTCTTGGCGCCAAACTGCACAGCGAGTCCTGCGAACGCAATCCTTGCATTGCCACGCCAGGCGATGAAAGCACGATTATCAGAAGAGTACAACGCCATATCGACGACCATCTGTCCGATGTACTTTCGATCGAGCAACTCGCCGGCGCGGTCCATGTAAGCCGGCGCACGCTATCCAGGATCTTCGCGAAGCATCTCCACACGACCCCTTCTGCATTCGTGGATCAGGTCCGTGTCGGTGCGGCGAAGAAGCTCCTGGAGGAACGCAACATTCCGATGAAAACCGTCGCGTTCGATTGTGGCTTTCATAACGCCGCTCACATGCGCATGGTGTTTCAAAGGCTCCTCGAGCTCACCCCCCGGCAATACCGCCAACAGTGCCACCCGACCGAGGTCGCCGCCTGAGTGATCGCCGCGTGCGCAGCGTCGTCAGCCCGCCGCGATTTGTTCTCATGACGCAAGACTCTTTGTCCATGGTGTGTGTTCGCATGAGCAACCGATGCGCCTACAGTGCTCCTTCACCGGATCCGTCGATTCGAACGGCCGTCCGGCCGACTTACCCTTACTGCGAGATACACAATGAGCACTTCCAGGATCGTCATCGTCACCGGGGCATCGCAAGGCATCGGCGCGGAAACCGTCGAGGCCTTCCGCGCGCAGGGCCATCGCGTGGTCGCCACGGCCCGTTCCATCACACCGGCTGCTGAAGCCGATTATGTCGCCGTGGCCGGCGATATCGGCGATGCTGCCACGGCTCGCCGCGTGGTGAACGCCGCCATCGAGCACTTCGGTCGTGTCGATACGCTCGTCAATAACGCGGGCATTTTCATTGCGAAGCCCTTCACGCAGTACACCGCCGACGACTACGCCGCGATCCTGAACGTCAACTTGAACGGCTTCTTCCATATCACGCAATATGCGATCGAAGCTATGCAGAAGCACGGCAGCGGGCACGTGGTCAACGTCACCACCACGCTTGCCGACAAGGCGAACAGCAAAGTACCGTCCGTTCTTGCGTCGCTCACCAAGGGCGGTCTGAACGCTGCGACGCGCTCGCTCGCAATCGAATATGCGCGTGCGGGAATCCGTGCCAACGCGGTTTCGCCCGGGGTGATCAAGTCACCGATGCATGCTCCCGAAACGCACGCCACGCTTGGCGCGATGCATCCGATCGGTCGCATGGGGGAAATGAGCGACATCGTCAATGCGATTCTCTATCTCGACTCGGCACCGTTCGTGACGGGCGAAATCCTGCACGTGGACGGCGGCCAGAACGCAGGTCACTAAGCGCTCGAGCAACGCCCGCGCTCCGAGACTTGATGGCTCGTCGGGGCGCAGGCGCGCGGCAGCCGCTCATGCCACGTGGGTTAGCGTCTTCGTAATGACGAGCCGTGCGTCGCGCTTGCGGATGATCGACAAGTGACTGTAGTGATTGAAACGCAGCATGCGTACGCGCAGTTTCGCCGCCGCGATGTTTTTCTAAACATCGAGCATCAGCAGTTCCGTTTCGACCGGCTCGCCCAATTCGGCCGGCGATGGCCTGTTTGCAACACCCGCAAGATACTCGTCCATCGTCTTGTAGCAGGGCTGGCCATTCACCTCCCCCCGCCACGATCGCGTGCGCATCGAACACCATTCTCAGTGGCTTTACATCCCTCGCCGGATGGCGTCGGAATAGTGCTGGACGAGTTCGACGATTTCGACGCTATTGTTCGTTGCAGTCCGCTCCTTATTGATTTCCGCCCGGTCCGCAATTCGAAACGGGCTGTGCAATCGCTTGCGCAGCCCGTTTCGAACAACCCAGGATCAAACGCGATCAGGCAACCAGCCGCTCGATCTGGTTGAATCTTTCTTCGAGGGCGTTGACGCTCGCGTAGCCCGAATTCACGGCGTACATCCGACCTTGCTCTTCAAGCAGCAAGGTCGGAAACGACGCGACCCCAAGCGCCCGCGCGCGCGCGAAATCGCGCTGCGTCTCTTCTATCGCTTCTGCCCCTGCCCATGCCAGGTAGAACGAGTCGGCACTCACCTGAAGGCCTACGGCCGCCAGCGCCGTCGCTGCGATATCGCTCAACACGCGAGGGTCGGTCGTATCCAACCCCTGCACATAGAAGCCATTCTGAAGCGCGCGAAACACCGAAAGCAATGCATCGCCACTGACGAACCGGCGCGCCGCCACAACGGCACGGCACACCGGCTCGGTATCGTAGACGAACCCTTCGCGCACCATGAACGCTTCGCGGTTGAATGGCATACCGCTCAGGGCCTCGACGCGCTCCCAGTGCCGCAACCGGAAACGTTTGCCGGCTGCATCGAGAACATCGGTCGCGCCCGCGCGAATGCCGCCGACCACGATTTCCAGTTTCAGATCCGACACGCGCGCGACGAGCGCTGAGAGTTCCTTGCCAAAGCCATAGCACCACGAACACATCGGATCGCCGACATAGATTAGTTTCATTCTTGCTCGCCCAAATGAAGAGACAACGCGGGGCCCGCAGGACCCCATGCCCCGCATCGCTCCCAGCCATCGCAATGACTATAGGGTTGCGGTCTGACTCGATAAACGCAGTAGCCAGAACTTCTTTTGTTACATGGCGGAAAGACGCAATGCGGCTCACGAGCGAGCCCGCGCGCTTGTACCGGGCTGGAACATGTCCGAAGCCGGTTGATCACCTGCGCGCGTGCCCCCGGACTGGTCGCGGTCCCTCGATGGAATGAAACTTTTCCACCACGAACCGCGGCTGAATGCGATATGCGCAACGTGGCGCGCTCGCGGCGCAAATGCCTGAGGGCGGCCGCCGGCGACGCGATCGTCGACAATCGCGGCACGCGGCACCTTCCGCAGATCAGGATCATCGGGACCGAATCGCCATTGCAATCGGCAATCGGCAATCGGTGTCACGGCATGGGTCGCGCCGGGACCCGACGTCACCATGAACGCGCCGACCTTTCCACTCGCGCCGGCGTGCCCGCAGCGATGAAACCGGCGGTCGGTTCGTTGGCGGGTACGACGAGGGTGATCCGACGCTCGGGCTCATCGGCGTGGCAGTTCGTTAAACGGAACACCGCGGCTGACCGTCGGTTGCCCCTACCATTCGGCAATGCCTACGTCCAAGTCCTCGTCGTAGAACGCCACGAGAAACTCTTCTGGCATCAACCACGAATCGACGCTCACGGTTTGTGCGCCAACATCGACATCGACCTTCGCATCGGCATCCACGGACTTCATCGCATGCACGATCGTCGGAAGATCGTCGTTGCGGATCTCAGTTTTCATCGCGAACTTCATTTTCCACCTCTCTGTATGGGGAACCAGTCTGGACAACTATAGGATCAACGTCCACTGCCACCAATCAGGGCCGCCTCAATTCACTCTTTACACGGCGTAATCAAAGCCCCGTCAATCCGGTGCATGCGGGGCAAGCGCCGCGGCCGTTGAAGCTGCGCGCGTTTCTCGACTTCATGTCGCGGCGCCTCGAGGCGCGCATGTCCACCGCTTGAATTCCCCGCGTTATTGCGCGCGAGTATCAACTGTTGTTCATCGCAGGCGGTTTCTGTCAGCGTCGTTCGTGCGTAATCTTGGCTCGCAATAGGGAAAACGCAAGGCGAAACGCAATGGATATGTCAGCAATCACCGCCATCAAGGCTTCCGCTCCCATCGAACCCGCGCTTTCGGAGCAGCCCGCGTGGCGCCGGGTGTTTCGCGAGGGGGCACTCACGGTCGGACTCATCCTGCCGCTCGAAACGCATCCGGACTCGCCTTTCCCGACCATGCGCGATCATGTCGCCATGGCGCAGCGCGCCGAGTCGATGGGTGTGGCCGCGCTGTGGATGCGCGACATCCCGTTCTACGACCCCGCGTATGGCGACGCCGGGCAGATTTTCGAACCGCTGGTGTATATCGCCAGCCTTGCGGCAGTGACGAGCGAGGTCGCGCTCGGCACGACCGGCATCGTCTTGCCGATGCGCGACCCGCTCTTGCTTGCCAAGCAGGTGAATTCGCTCGACCAGTTGACGAATGGAAGGCTGCTGTTAGGCATGTCGTCGGGAGATCGGCCCTCCGAGTATCCTGTTTTCGGCATCGACTTCGATACGCGCGGCGAGCGGTTTCGCGACGCCTTCCAGACCTACCGCACGGTCGGCGAGCAACCCTTTCCTGTGTTCTCCTCACTCCGCTTCGGCAAATCGGATGGCACGCTCGACATGCTGCCCAAGCCGCAGTACGGACGCATCCCGGCGATTGCGGTTGGACGGGCGCAGCAGAGTCTCGAATGGATCGCGGCGCATATGGACGGTTACCTCGGCTTCGTGCCCCGCCCCGACGCGCTCGATGCATTCGTGCGCGGCTGGAACGAGCACGTCGCTCACTCGATGGGCCGCGAAGCCTTCAAGCCGATTGCGTTTGGCGGCTACCTCTATCTGCACCCAAGGCCTGACTACCCGTTCCGCACCATCAGGGGCGGATTCGTCATCGGCAGCCGCTCGCTCAGATACTTTCTCGAGCAGGCACGAGAAGCGGGCGTCAGCCACGTCGCGCTGAATCCGAAAGTCACGCCGCGCCCGTATGCCGACGTATTGGACGAATTGCACAGCGAAGTACTGCCGTACTTTATCCCGGAGGTTTCTCATGCAACACGCGAACATACCTGAAGCGCTGCATGCGCACTGGCAAGCGTCGGCGGCCGGCGATCTCGAAGCCGAACATGACATCTACGCCGACGACGCCATCTGCGACTATCCCCAATCGGGCGAACGCATCCATGGGCGCAGGAATTTGCAGGCCTTACGCGGACATCACCCCGACAGGCCGTCCGGTTTCAAGGTCAGACGAATGCAGGGAGAAGGCAATCTCTGGGTGACCGAGTACACCATCACATACCAGGGGCGATCTGCTTTCACCGTGAGCATCATGAAGTTCCATGACGGCAAGGTCGTGCACGAAACTCAATATTTTTCGGATCCCTTTGAGGCGCCCGGTTGGCGCAGCCAATGGGTTCAGAAGATCACACCCACTTAGCCGATAACCAACTTGGCTTTAGCCCCTGGACGCCTTCCAATGGCCCAGGGGTGCACCCGTACAAAAGCGAGTGGTAGCCGGCCATGCCCGGCCGGCCAACTTCGAGCGCGCGGCGTATTCACGCCGCGCTTCGCTCACTTCGACGCGGGCATGGCGAATTCAGCGCCCTTGTCGATGCTGTCGGGCCAGCGCTGCGTCACGCTCTTGTAGCGCGTGTAGAAGCGTACGGCTTCCTCGCCGTAGGCGTGATGATCGCCGAACAGCGAGCGCTTCCAGCCTCCGAACGAATGCCACGCCGACGGCACTGGACTCGGGACGTTGATGCCCACCATGCCGATCTGAATCTTCCTGGTGAACGTGCGCGCCGCTGCGCCATCCGCTGTGAACAGGGTGACGCAATTGCCCAGTTCGTGCGCGTTGACAAGTTCGATTGCACTGGCGAGATCCGGGACGCGCACCACCGAAAGCACCGGCCCGAAGATTTCTTCCCGGTAGATTTTCATATTCGGCTGCACGTTGTCGAAGAGCGTGCCGCCGAGGAAGAAGCCCTCTTCGTGCCCCGCCACGGTATGGCCACGCCCGTCCACGACGAGCTTCGCGCCAGCCTCGACGCCCGCATCGATATAGCCCCGCACCTTGGTGCGATGTTCGGCGCTGATAAGCGGCCCCATGTCCAGATCGGGCTCCATGCCCGAACCGATGCGCAGCGCGCGCACGCGCGTGGCGAGACGCTCGACCAGTTCGTCGCCGATGCGCCCTACCGCCACCGCGACCGAAGTCGCCATGCACCGCTCGCCCGCTGAGCCGTATGCCGAGTTGATCAGCGCATCGACGGCTTGATCGAGATTGGCGTCGGGCATCACGACGAGATGATTCTTCGCGCTGCCCAGCGCCTGCACGCGCTTGCCGCGTTTGGCGCCCTCCGCGTAGATATATTCGGCCACCGGCGTGGAGGCGACGACGGACATCGCTGCTACGTCGGGATGCTGAATCAGCGCGTCGACGGTGCCCTTGTCGCCATTCACCACGTTGAAAACACCCTTGGGAAAACCCGCCTCGATGAAGAGTTCCGCCAGCCGGATCGACGACGACGGCGTGCGCTCCGAAGGCTTGAGGATGAATGTATTGCCGGTGGCGGCGGCCATGACGAACATCCAGCACGGCACCACCACCGGAAAATTGAACGGTGTGACGCCGGCAATCACGCCCAGGGGCTGACGCAAATTCCAGCTGTCGATGCCGCTGCTGCTTTGATCGGTGAAATCGGTCTTGAGCAGGTTCGGAATGCCGCACGCGAATTCAACGATTTCGATGCCGCGCATCACCTCGCCCCTGGCGTCCGAGAGCAGCTTCCCGTGGTCGCGTGTAATGAGTTCGGCGATTTCGTCCAGATGTGCCTCTAGCAGCTCCTTGAACCTGAACATCAAGCGTGCGCGCTTGAGCGGCGGGGTTTCGCTCCAGGCCCCAAAGGCGGTCTTTGCGGCCGCGACGGCGGCGGCAACTTCAGTGGTATTGGCAACCGGCACGCGCGCTGAAACGCGGCCGTGGGCGGGATCGTACACGTCGTTGAATCGGCCGCTCGCGCCAGCGGTGTATTGACCGTCGATGAAATGTTTCAGTTGGCGCACCGCGCCCTGGTTTGCTTCGCTCATACGTCCATCCTTTACAGGTCCAGCGCTGCGCATGGATCGAAAAGAGTCCGCATTGCAGCGCGCATCAAGTCAAGTGGCCGGGCATCTGCATGACTCCCCGCCGGGATCGACAGTCATTGACCACCGACGAGAACAGTCTATGTTTTACGGCTGCCGGCTGAGGTGCTAGCTGCGACGGTTTCGGGACATTCCGGGCTCGTTTCCGGCCAGGGCGACCAGGCGGAAGTCATCGCTATCCGAAGAGTCGAATGGCGTGGCGATGCAGCGCTAAACACGGCCTGGCGGCGAGGCGTTGCCTTGTGCGGGAAGCGTGAAATGAAAGCGGGCGCCAACGGGGTCGTTCGGCGTCACCCATAAGCGCCCGCCGTGGCTTTGCACGATCGAGCGGCAAATGGGCAATCCCATGCCCAGACCGTCGGACTTGGTCGTGAAAAAAGCCTCGAATACGTCTTCCGGATTGCCGGCGCCGAGTCCCGGCCCGGAATCCTGCACGGTAATGCAAAGTTCGTTTTCGCCGGCCCTGTCCGTGCGGACAAGTAGCGTGCGCTCGCCGGCTTTCATTTCGCTCATCGCTTCGAGGGCATTGATCATCAGATTGAGCATGACCTGCTGCAGTTGCACCCGGTCGCCCTGAACGCGCGGCAACCCCTCGGTAAGCTCCGCCGTGAGTTCAACCCTGGACTTGCCGGCTTCGCCGCGCACGAGCGCGATCAGTTCCCGAATCATGTCGTTGACATCGAGCCCATCGGTGCGCAGCGGCTCTTTCTTGAAGTAAGCGCGGGTCCTGTCGACAATGCCATTGGCGCGGTCGCTGTCCGCGACGATCCGGGTCAGCGCGAGACGCGCTTCGTCGAAATTCGGCGGGCGGGCCGCGAGCCAGCGCAAGGCCGCGCTCGCATACGCCGCGATCGCGGTGATCGGCTGCTTAACTTCATGCGCGATCGACGCCGATAGCTGACCCATCGTCGCCACGCGGTTCGAATGCGCCAGCACCGTCTGAAGTTCGCGGTAGCGTCGTTCGCTGTCGCGCACATCCTGTTGCGCACGCTTCTGCCCGGTCAGGTCCAGGATGAACGCGACGCCCTGCCCCTCGCGGTCGCCGAATGCCGCTGCGCCGACCATGACGGGCACCCGGCTGCCGTCCTTGCGAAAATATTCCTTCTCGAAGGGTTTGGCGCTACCCGTCGCCGTCAATTCGGCCCTCACATGTTCATCGCGTTCGTGCCATTCCGGCGGAGTGAGGTCGGGCCAGCGAATCCGCCCGGATCGGAGATCTTCGGCGGAATAACCCACGATGCGCAGAAACGCATCGTTTGCGTCGACGACATTGCCTTCGAAGTCCCAGATGTGGATGCCGATGATATTGGAATCCACCAGACGCCGCACCTTTGCTTCGCGTTCCTGAAGATCGGCATACAGGCGAGTGTTCTCCAGAGAAATGGCAGCCTGCGACGCGAGCAAATCGAGCAGTGCGGAGCGGCGTGCGGTGAACACGTGCGAAGTCTCGGTGTTCTCCAGATACAGCAACCCACTGAGTTTTCCCTGTCTGACGAGCGGCAGGCAGAAAACGGACCGGGTGGCTCCGCTCGCCAGATACCCGTCTTCAGGAAAAAGACCGGATGTCACGGCATCGTCGATGATGACGCGCTTGCCGGTGTGTATGACGTAACGCAGCAGCGCGGCGGGTGTCGCGCAGCCACTATCCGGCAAACGCTTCACCTCGATTCCGTTGCCGTCGATACGCGCTTCCGCCTCGACGCGGTAGCCGTCTGGCTGCTCGGGCATGATCAGCAGACCACGGTCGGCGCCTGCGGTTTCCAGCGCGATCGTCATCAGGCGCTCGACCAGGCTCTTCAGTTCGATCTCGCTGGAAAGCGCGTGGGATGCCTTGAGCAGCGTTGCGGCGTCGAACTGACGCCAACCGAAGCTGAGCGTCGAGGTCAGCGTGCTGCCTTCGAGATCGGCCAGACGCGGGAATTCGCTGTCGAGCTGCACGATCTTGCTATGCGCGCCCCAGGCGACGAAGCATCGGCGCGCATTGCGCAAATGGCCTTCGGCGCTGGTCGCGAGACCCATGCGCAAATAGAAGCGGCCGGCAAGTTCGCTGGCGAGGCCTTCGTGATGCGCAAAGCCATTCTCGCGAGCGGAGCGAATGGCCTGCTCGTACAGGTGCATCGCGTCGAGATCGCGCCCTTCCAGACGCGCGAATTCCGCGCCGAGTAACGCATGGCGGTTCTGATAGTTCTCCGGACAGTGTGCGGCCCAGATTTCAAACTTCTCGAGTGCCTCGGCTAGCGTGCGTTTGTAAATCCTCTGCTGCTCGGCGGAGGACTGGGGATAAAGCGCCGTCAGCGTCAGCATATGAAAAAAGTGAAAGGTCGGCTCGATCGCCAGCGCCATCACCGGACTCAGTGCTGCCTGTGCCCGCTGCGCGGCCTTCAGCGCATCGGCGTAACGGCCTTCGAGAAACGCAAGAATGACTTTGATGATTCGATAGACGCCAATGGCACAACCGAAATTCGACTTGACGATCGACTCGAAACAGGCGGTTTCGTCGAAGGTCTCGTCATTCAGATCGAAAGCTTTGGCGGTCCGGCCCCGCAGACTGATGACGCATTGCCGTTCGACGCGAATCAGTTCGTAGACCGCGTCGTTGTGGCTCTGCCGCATGAGCGCCGCGTACCTTTCCGCTATCGCCTGCACGTCTTCGAGCGCGGCCCCGCTCTCGAGCGCCTGCCAAACCGCGTTGAACGCCACGTTGCCGGCAAAAACGAAATCGCCCGCTTCCATACATTCGGCTGTCGCCCGTTCCAGCACCGGAAGATTCTCGGCGATGTGGCGGCGCCAGAAATTGACATGAGCGCCGTACAGGTGCAGCAGTTTCCCATTGAGGTGCCGATTACCGAACTTCTCGTTTAGCTTCAGCGACATCTCCGAAACCTGAACCGCAGCTGGGATGTCGCCGATCAGCGAAACCAGGATGAGCGCGTAATTGCCGAACGCAAAACTGGAGTTGTCAGTATTGCCGTGCTGCAAGGACAGATTGACCGCCTTCAGCGCGATGAGCGGATAAAACGCGGGCCGCGCCGCAAAGGCGCAGTTCATCGCCTGCAGGAGCAGATTGACGATCGCGTGGATCGCAGGGTCCGTCGCCACCGGCGCCTCAACCAGTTCGCCGGCGGAGCGGCCGGCCTGATTGACGCGAACGTCGTGCAGGGCGGTATGGAACGCCGCCTGAATCTCCTGGTCGGTTTCAGGAAAGCAGACACCGAAGCCGCGAAGCGCGACGAGCGCGACCGCGAAGCTTTCGTCATATCTTCCTGCTAGCTGATACAACTCGATGCGCAAGCTGTAAATCTTTGCGCGGTCAAGACTGGAGTGCGCCGCGGCAAGCATCATGTCCGCCAGGGCATCCGCTTTTGCAAAATCGCCCACCAGATATTCGCACTCCGCTAACGCAAGATAGAGTTCGAACGTACTCTCGTAGCGCCGCGTCCACGCATCGGGCGACAGCAACGCCACGGCTTGCGCCAGATAGCCGCGCGCGGCCACGTAGGCCGTCGAACGCATGGCCCGCCTTCCCGCGATGAGGTTCAAGGCAACGGCCTGCTCACGCTCCGTTTCGTCCACGATCAGCGCCGCGCCGCGATTGAGATGATTGACGATATCGAAAATCGCATCTTCGAGTGCATCCGGCGGCGTGCGCGACACCAGCGCACGGCCTATGCGCAGTTGCGCGGCGGCACGCTCGTCGGCGGGAATGAGAGCGTACGCTGCCTCCTGCACCCGATCGTGCGCGAATACATAGACATTGGCCTCGCGAAACACCAGGCCCGCTCGCACGGCTTCCCACAGGTCAGCGTGCATCTTCTCTTCGGAGCCGCCTCGAACCCAGGTCAGCGCGGCGACTTCGGCAACATTGCCCAGGCACGCCAACTGGCCTAGTGCGTCGCGCGCGGCGGGCGGCAGCCGGCTCAACCTGGTCGCCATCAGATCGGCGACGTTCTCGGTGTAGCCTTTTGCGCGAATGCGCGGCAGTTCCTAACGCCATTTCGCCGCGCGCGGGTCGAATGTGAGCAGGCCTTCATCGGCGAGCGCGGTCAGAAACTGGATCGTGAAGAACGGATTGCCGCCGCTTTTCTCATGCGCCAGTTGCGCGAGCGGTGCGGCGTTCGCGCGGTCACAGTGAAGTGCATCCGCCACGAGGTGTGCCACGCTGTCCCTCGTGAGCGGTGCAAGCTCGATTTGCCGCACTCTGCCTTCGGCCCGGGCAATCGACTCGAGCGTGCGGGCAAATGGGTGCGAAGCGTCGACCTCATTGTCCCGATAGGCGCCGACCAGCAGAACGTGCCGCACGTCCGGATGCGTGGCGAGATGCGCGAGCAGATCGAGCGTCGCCGTATCCACCCACTGCAGGTCGTCGATAAACAAGGCGAGTGGGTGCTCTGGCCGCGCAAATACGCCGAGAAAACGTCGAAATACTATCTGGAAGCGATTTTGCGCGTCTTGAGGCGGCAGCGTCGGTGCGGCCGGCTGCTCACCGATGATGAGCGCAAGCTCGGGAATCAGATTCACGATGAGTTGCCCGTTGGGCCCGAGCGCTTCCATCAATGCGCGCCGCCACGGCTCGACCTCGGCTTCCCGCTTGCTCAGCAGGTTGCGCACGAGGCTCTGGAAGGCTTGCGCGAAAGGCACGTACGGAATGCCGCGCCGGTACTGGTCGAACTTGCCGGACGCGAAGAGACCGCGCGGCGGGACCAACACCCTGTGCAGCTCGTTCACGACCGACGACTTGCCGATGCCTGGATAGCCCGAGATCAGCACCAGTTCGACCGACCCGCTGCCCACCACGCGATCGAACGCGGTGGTCAGTGCCTCGATTTCCGCCTCGCGCCCGTACAGCTTCTCGGGAATCAGCAACTGGTCGGACGCGTCGTGCTCCCCCAGCGGGAAGGGGTCGATGCGATGCTGCGCTTCCCATGCTGTGAGGCATGAGCGCAAATCGGCCTCCAATCCCGCCGCAGTCTGATACCGTTCTTCGGCGGCCTTCGAAAGCAGCTTCAGCACGATGCCCTCGAGCGCCTGCGGAATCGCGTCGCGCAATGCACGGGGCGGCGTGGGCTTGCGCGCGATATGGCAATGAATCCACTCCATCGCGTCCGAGGCCTTGAACGGCAGCGACCCGGTGAGCATTTCGTAAAGCGTGACGCCGAAAGAATAGAGATCGCTGCGCGTGTCGATCGAACGGTTCATGCGTCCGGTCTGCTCAGGCGCCATATACGCGAAGCTTCCGGCCACGATCTCGGGCGGTGGGGGCGGCTGATGTTCGTGCGGCAGTTGCGAAGCAATGCCGAAGCCGGTGAGCCGCACGTTGCCGCTACTGTCGACGAGCACGTTCGCCGGCTTGATGTCTTTATGAACGAGGCCACATCGATGCACGTGGCCCACCACCTTCGCCAGATTGACCGCGATGCGCAACAGGCGCGCGAGTTCGAACGGGCCCGCAAGCGAGCGACTGAGCGGCTCGCCGCCGTCGTCGTCGAGCACGAGCATGGGCGGCTCTCTGTGCCGGTAGAACGCGAGAGGCCGCGCCGCCCAGCTCGAATCGAGCAACGCGGCAAACCCGTATTCGCGCTCGAGGCGCTTCACGCCCGCCAGGTCCGCACGCGTGGCGACTAGCGCGAGCACCGAGACGGGATGGCTGGGTTTGCGGGCGCGATACAGTGAAAAATCGCCGTCGTCGCGCAGCGGCTCCAGCTCATATCCAGCGACATCCACGGCGGACGCTCCTGTCATGATGCGATTTTCATTCGCAGATGATTTTGCGCGCGCGCCCGTCTTTGCGCCATCGCCGGCGCAGCGAAGTCATCGATTGACCTGAACAATGGACATCGAGCGATGGATTACCCGCCATAGGTCGACTGCCATCCCGCTCGCAGCGCTTTACAAAGCGTAATAAGATTCGTGGCCGCCGTGGCTCTGCGCTGTTCGAGGTTTGCTCCTGCGCGACCGAGAGCGCGCGCTCGTTCATGGTCACGGCCTGCGCCAGCCGGTCGCGGCGGCGCTGTTCGGCCTCGTAGGTTACGAGCGCGTCGTCCACCTCCTGCCACGCGCCCAGCACCGTCTCCTCGTAGGCGATCGCAGCCTCCTGTTGTTGCGCCTCACGCAGCTGCGCCGCTTCTTCCAGGCGACTGCCTTTGAAGAGGGGCCGTCGTGAAAGGGCCGACGACGAACTGCCCGGGCGCCCAAGTGGCCAGACTCGAGGGTTGCAGACTCTGAAAGCCCGCACTTCCGTTGAGCAGTCAGCGTGAACGCGGTTTGCCCAGATCGTCTCACACGCCTGCTTGAGGAAGGCGTGGATATCGCCATAAGTATCGGTCATCTCGAAGAATCGTCCACATTTGGGGGCGTTTCGGCTCCATGCGGCGGCAAACCTTCGCGGCTCCCGCTTATTTCGCCGAGCATGGAGAACCCACGCATCCGCGCGATCTGGTCAGCCACATTTGCGTTTCCGTTACCGGAGTTTCGCAACCGCGGAAATCTGGTGCCCACTTTTCGGTCATACGAGCAGAAATCAACGCCGGTCAACCTGCTTCATCTCAAGCGGCGCGGGACGAGCCGAAAAATTCGGTCTTTCATGTCCTTCGTTACTGAAACGCTGCGAAACAATGCGTATCTTCTATGCGAGAGCGGCGTGACGACCGAAGGCGAATGCATGCTGAGTCAACGCGATAGTGAACTTTCAAGGCGTTCCGAAGCGCATGCCCAATATCTACAGCCGCTTATTCATTCACGCGACACGTCAGCCGTCATACTGAGTTCTCGGTAGCCAACTCGGACCGGGAATCGTCGTTATGCACTCGTCCCTCCCCCGGAATCGCACGTGAAGTTCTTTTGGCGTGATGCTCAGCCCCCCGAGACAACGCCATGCGCATATGCGGGGCGCGATGAAAGCGCCGCATTTGAATGCTAGCGTCTTGAGCGGCGAATCAGGGTCCTCCAGGAGTTTCCACGCCATGTCGACGCGAACCCGCTCGACGAACGTGCGGCGGGAACAATCGCCAGAACGTTGTTGACGCAGTCGCATGGAAGCTAGCCTGATCCCAAGCAAAGTAAGCGTCCTTCGTATGGCTTTTTCACTGCGCGTCATCGCGCCCGGCTTGCTGCCATTTGTTCCTGCGACTCACAACTGTTTGTCCACGTCCCGTATTCACGCCGGAGGCGTAGATGCGTAAATTTGTCGTCATCGGAACAGCAAGCCCGATCAGAAAGATAGTCCAACCTATTTCGAGGTTTAGATGGTGAACGCCATTCTCTATCTCGACTCGGCGCCATTCGTGACGGGCGAAATCCGTCACGTCGATGGCGGTCAGGTCGCCGGCCACTAAAGCGCGCTGCGCTCCACTGGCTCCGCCAGACAGACGAGGAGCGCCGTTCGCCGGCGCGCCTTGCAAAGATCAACATTAAGGAAAGCGAAATGCCGATCGTCACAATTCAGGTTACACGCGAGGGCACACGGCCCGGCACGGATTCCGTCACCGCGGAAGAAAAGGCCCAGCTTATCAAGGGCGTGAGCCACCTCATGCTTGACGTGCTGAACAAACCGCTGGAGGCGACCTTCGTCGTCATCGAAGAAGTGCCAACGGAAAACTGGGGATGGGGTGGCCTGCCTACCGACGTCTATCGACGACAGAAGGGACTCATCAAGTAAACGCGCGCGGCCCGCTCGAGAGCGAGCTTCCCGCGCAATTGCACCGGTTGCATTGTGGCGCTATCAATCTTCATCTGAGGCCTCGCATGAACACGGACGAGGGACTTCGAACACGTTCGCGAAATAGCCGCGCGAACGTGGCGGCAATGGCTGGCAACAAACACGCCTCACGCCCGGACCCATGGGAGCAGACACTCCTGCTACTCGACAGGCTGGGTGCGGCGGAATCACGCGCACAGAGCCTCAGCTCCACCGAACCCGCACCCAGTGCGCGCATCGCCGGGCCACACCGCAACGACGGAAGGTGCGGCAAAGGGCGCGACGCTACGATCGACGCACCCTGCGCAGCCGTCGTTACGCTGCTCGAGCGCCTCTCCCCCCGAACCGTTGTGTTGCGCTGGTGCTCCGCCTCGTGCCACTACGGCTATCAAATCTGGGTCTGCGCAAAGGCACGCCGGGCCGGCATGTGCGCGGTGAGCGGCAAAGCGATCCGTCGCGGCGATATCATCTACCGGCCCTCTACCCGAACGCCTGTCCTTCCCGTGAACGTGAACGCCATGATTCATCTTGCTGCTTTGGGCTGATGGCGGATCGGTAATCTGATTCGGCGCGCCAAGCGCGTCGACCGGAATTCTCTGCAACCGGAAGTTGTGAAAATGCATTCAAGGAGAGCATCGTGAAGATTCTGATGGTTTTGACTTCGCACGACGAATTGGGCAATACGGGACGCAAGACCGGGTTCTGGCTCGAGGAACTCGCCGCGCCCTACTACGTGTTCAAGGACGCCGGCGCGCAGATCGTGCTCGCGTCGCCCAAGGGTGGCAAGCCTCCACTAGACCCCAAGAGCAACGAGCCGGACTTTCAGACTGACCTGACACGTCGCTTCGAAGCCGACCCGGCTGCGGTGGCGGACCTGGGCAACACGGCAAAGCTCAAGGATGTCGCCCATGACGAATTCGACGCCGTGTTCTACCCCGGCGGCCATGGTCCACTCTGGGATCTCGCGGAAGACCCTGTCTCCATCGGGCTTATCGAGCGCACGATCGCAGCCGGGAAGCCCGTCGATCTCGTCTGCCACGCGCCCGGGGTTCTGCGACACGTGAAGGGTCCGGATGGCAAGCCGCTCGTCAACGGCAAGTCGGTCACCGGCTTTACGAACAGCGAAGAGGAAGCGGTTGGGCTCACCAACGTGGTCCCGTTCCTCGTTGAAGACGAGCTCAAGGCGAAGGGCGGAAACTTTTCGAAGGGCCCCGACTGGCAGCCGTATGTGCTCGAAGACGGGCTGCTGCTCACCGGGCAGAATCCCGCATCGTCGGGGCCGGCCGCAAAGGCATTGCTGGAGAAGTTGAGCAAGCGTCAATGAGACTCGGCCCTCGTGCCAAAAGAGTGGCGGCTGCCCGGCGCGGGCGCCGCCCGCAACTCATCATGGCAAATCGTCATCACCGGAGCGTTGCAGTACCGGGTCGCGAAATGGGAACGTGGATCATCTTTGAGGCATCTATAGCTATCCGCAAGCGTTGGGTCGCTATCGGGATGGATCATGGCCAGAGGAGCGTGAGCATTTTCTTGCGCATTGTTCCGAACGGGGTTTTGCGCGCGCGGCACTTCGACAGATCGCCCCTGAACTCCTCGTTGTCGCGCCCAATACTTCGATATCAGTGAATCCACGTTCGTCGCACAGGACGTAGAGGCTGCCGCTGATCGCTGGGTACGCCTTCAGTGTCGACGCCAGCGGATTCGCCATTGTCGCTGGTCTCGTCAGCGATTCGTTTCAACGGCCAGATCATGGCCGTGTTTTCTCGATTGCCTGGAGCAGCCACAACAGGAGACCCGACCCTTGGCACATCTGATCGAAGAATTTTCGGACTTCATGCACGATTGAGCGTGGACTGTCTTCAAAGACCATCGCGGATCGATGCTGGTAGGCGCGTCGCCGTCTCGACCACTTACAAACCGCAAAGCACCCTTTGGCGCGCCTAGCGGTGCGAACGACTAGGCGCAACTGTCGTCCCTGATTTGCCGATTGTCGATTCCGCTGTCAATCGCGACCTTAGTGTTCTATAACATAGATGCAGCAAGGTTCTTATTGGTCAATGACTTGACAACGTCCTTTCGCCAGCACACTTGTTGCGCACCCCCTCTGCCCCGCCCGGTCCCAGCCTCGCCCACGTAGTCATCGAATAGGTCAGGCTTTGCGCGCAAACGGTGCCACAAGCCAACCTCGCATTTGCTCGGCTAAACGTCGTTGGAGACGACGCTGTTTGGCATCTGATGGAGCGAAAAAAGAATCGGCAAGTAGCGAGAAAAGGTCTATTGCAACTTTCGCACGCTACACGGGATGCCAATTTCCTTGTTATTCGAGGATCGTGCTTTTTGCAACCCATTGACGAAAAAGAGGTGACGAGATGAAAGTGCAACTTATAGGTATAGTCAGTGCGGTGTACCTGCTCGGTGCGACCGGCGCCGCCCAGTCGCAGCAAATGCAACCGCCGGGCGCAACCGACCCGTCGTCTGCGCAGCAGCCCATGACAACTGCTCAGCCGGCCACGGCTATGGACCACACCACTGACCCGGGCTATGGACCCCAGCCCGGTGGAAGCAGCGGCAGCGGCAAAGCCAGAAACGGTGCGCCGTGCACAGTGGGCCTTTCGTGCGATATCTTTCAGGGCAGCTAGCTCGCCCTATGTCGCCAACGCAGGCCTGACCCGCACGCGGAAATTTCAATGACCACGCGTTGATTGGGCCGCGAGTCAGAAAACCAAACCTATCGAACTTCATGGAGTACATAGATATGAAATCGCCAAAAGTCGTGGTAGCAATCGCCGCGGTTATTGCATTCGGATATGTCCAGGCGCAGGATATGGCGCCCGCAACACAGCCCACAAATCCCAGCGTATCTTCGGCAAATTCTGTGGGTGGTGTGCCCGCCACGAGGAGTGACGCTGGCGCTCCAATGGGAAAGACCCGGGCCCAGGTTAAGCAGGAGCTTGAGCAGGCACGCCAATCGGGCGAACTCGACCGCATAAACGCGGAGTATGGGGGTCAATAAGCACGGCGATTGCTCGCACCGGTCCGGGCTGATGTGTTCCATGGTAGTCGTCAATTTGCTATGCGGCTCGGGAAAAGGCCAGGCATGTTGCCCCCGAGAACGCAAACAATGGACAGGGGTGGTGTCGCGATAAGAATATTGCGACGACGCGGTTCCTGGAAGATCAGGATCACTTATATAATCGGCGAATAGGATTGCTCGACACAGTCCGCTAATACCCGCGTCTTTCATCTGCCATTTTCCTGACCATTTTCATTACTTCGACACCTGACAGGGTAGCCTATCGCATGACTGCGCGCTCGGCTCGGTGGTTGGTCGAAGCCAGCCTGCCGACACCGGTCCGTTCACAGTGATCCGAAACGGCGATCTTCAGCTCCGGGATGCGTGCGTGCGGTATCGGCCGTTCGTTCCAGATATTTCGAATAATCACAGAACCATGCGTGCTCGCCACGGTACACTCCACGGCGGCAGGATTTGGCGATTGGCGCGCTTTGAAAAGCACGCACGACGTCGGTGATAACGCCGAGTGGCAGCGATTTCTGAATCGGCTACAGTGGCCAATCAAAGATTGATAGGGCTGCTTCTGCATGCACACCATTCCCCAAAAGAGTGAGAGCGACCTCGAACTCGATCTTCACCATCTGCAAGTATTCGATGTCCTGCTGACCGAACACAGCCTCACCAAAGCCGCGCGCGTGCTCAACCTTTCGCAGCCCGCGTTGAGCAAGACGCTCGCGCGGCTGCGACTGTATTTTGGCGACCCGCTGTTCGTGCGTGTGGGATTGCGCATGGAGCCGACGCCCAAAGCGCTCGAGCTGTCGGAACCCGTGAGGTCGATACTCAAGAACTTTCGCGCTCTTCGCTCCGAGTACGCATCATTCGATCCGAAGATGTCGACACGCAAATTCAGTTTCTTTCTGGTCGATGCGGGGGCAATCAAGATCTTCCCGGCACTTCTGAACTATCTCGCGGCGGAAGCACCCGGCATCTGCGTACAGTCGATTCCCTGCGATGCGCAACATCTAGATCTGTGGCTCGAGTCGGGTCTCGTCGACCTCGCGATCGGCTCCTTCCCTTCGCTGACGATGGGTATCCGGCGCGTCCCGCTGTGGACTGAGTCCTATGTGAGCGTAACGCGCAGGGACCACCCGCGCATCGGCAGTCATCCGAGCAAAGCGGATTTCATCGCGGAGAAGCATGCACTCGTGTCCGCACTGGGCACCGGTCACGAACACCTGGCCGTAGAGCGGCTCATCGAGTCCGAGGTACCGAGCCGGAACATCGTGTGTCGGGTTCCGGTCTTTACGTCGGCGGCGCTGATGGCGAAACACTCGGATGTTATCGCAACCGTGCCGCGAAGCCTCGCCGTTGCAATGTGCCGCGATCTCGATTTGCAACTGGTTGAGCCGCCGATCGAGCTGCCCAGGCTCGAAATCGCCCAGTACTGGCACGATCGATGTCACCTCGAGCCCGGCAACCAGTGGCTTCGCAATACCTTTCGCAAGCTCTTTTCGACGCGGTGCTGAACTGCATTCCGCCACGGCGGGATCGAATGGAAACCCGAACGCGAATCCGGATGGAAGTTCGCATCGGAATCCGCGGGCGTCGCAAGATCTTTGCTACGGCTGCGGCACACACGATATGTGCACCGCCTGGCTCAGTTCACTGAGTTCAGCACAAAATCGTAGTCTAGCGTGTAGCCACCGTCCGGCTGTTTGACCCACTCCGCCACCAGCGTTTCTCTCACGCCGAATACGGCATCGGAATCCAGATAGCGATCCCCTTCGCGGAACACATGCGTGACGAGGGTCTGATAGTTCTTTGCGTTGATCATGAAATGAAGGTGCGCAGGACGCCACGGGTGTCGCGCAGTCGCGCGCAGCAGTTCCCCGACCGGGCCATCCTCCGGAATCGGGTAGGCGACGGCGAGCACGGTACGAAATTCGAAGCTGCCGTCCTCCTGTGAGCTGAGCACGCCTCTCGCCTGATGAATGTCGAGATTCGGGTACTGAACGTCGTAATTACCCGCGGCGTCGGCCTGCCATACTTCGATCCGCGCACCCGCCACCGGTACGCCGTCGAGGTTCTTCACCGTGCCACGCACGATGCAAGGTTCGCCCGATGCCCCATTGGCGATGTCCGCGCCGTTTGCGTACTCGGGCGCGCCGTCCACGTGGAATGGGCCGAACACCGTCGATTCCGTGCAACCTCGCGGCTTCCTGTTGTTCATCGCGACGGTCAGCATCGACAATCCCAGCACGTCGCTCAACAGGATGAATTCCTGACGTTTGTCGTCGCACTTGTGCCCGGTCCGGGTCAGAAATTCGATCCCAGCGCGCAATTCGGCTTCGGTCAGTTCGACGTCGCGGGCGAAATCGTGCAAATGAGTAATGAGGCTCGTGAGGACGAACTTCAAACGGGGATCCGGCGTGGCGGCCAGCAGATCGAGCACTGCGTCCGTGACAGTGTGTTCGTCGAGATTGCGCATGTTTGGCTCCGGAGTTTGTTGCGTGGATAACGCTATTAGAGCAATGCGAAAAACCTTCTTCACACCGCCTGCTGAACTCGCCGTGTCACATACTCGGCCGTACGCCTTCGTAGGCATCCTGTAGCAATCGCCTGAGCGCCGACTTTTCTAGCGCCCGGGGATTCGGATACTGATTCTGCAGCGCGATCGCGCACGCCTTGTCGAGGTCCGACTCTTTCATGCCGATGTCTTTCAGCGCCAGCCGTGCGCCGTTCTTTTCCGCGAGGTCGAATACGGCTTGCGGTGCGCTGACGCCATAAAGCGCGCTCGCGATCCGCCCCATCGCACGTGTGGCGGCCTTCGCGTTGTAGGCCAGTGCGTGCGGCAAGATGATCGCGTGCGTCTGCGCGTGCGGCAGGTCGAAGCTTCCGCCGAGCGTATGGCAAAGCTTATGGTGCAGCGACATTGTCACCGCCCCCAACACCGATCCGCACAGCCATGCGCCATACAGCGCATCCGCGCGTGCGCGCCGTACGTTCGCATCGTCGGCATCGAGAGTCAGTAGCGGCAGTGCCCGTCCGATCGCGGCGATGCCCTCGCCCGCGATCAGATCCGTGATCGGATTTGCGTCCACCGCGTAAAGGCCTTCAGCCGCATGAGCAATCGCATTGATCGCGCTGCTCACGCTCAGCGATACCGGCAACGAATACGTGAGCTCGGGATCGTAAATCACTGTCCTCGGTATCACGCGACTGTCGCGGCCGGTCTTTTTTAAACCCGCTTCGGTGATGCCGTAGATCGGTGTCATTTCAGAGCCGGCGTAAGTCGTCGGAATAGCGAGGATCGGAAAGTCCGACTCCAATGCAATGGCCTTTCCGAGTCCTGTCGTTGATCCTCCACCGATGGCGATCGCACAGTCAGCGTCGAGACGGCGCGCCGCCTCGCGTGCCTCGCGGGCAACTTCGATAGGCACATGCATGGCCGCTTTCGCAAACACGCCAGCTACGCGCGCGCCGAGAAGTGCCGCAACGCGCTCGGCGTCCTCGCGCTGATCGGGAGTCGCGAGTATCAATGCGCGATGGGCGCGCAGCCGCTCGACTTCCGCTTCCAGCCGGCTCAAAGCGCCGGCACCAAATACGACGCGCTGAGCATGGCTCGTATAAACGAACTCGTTCATGATAGTAGTCGCCTCAATTACCTTGGATCGGCTGTCGTGCCGACCGCAACGCGGCTCGCAGTCACGTTGGTTCGATCGAGGAACCGAACGGTCATTGCGTCACCGATGACGATCTTCGTGGTTCTCGCGGCCAGCACGCGAACCGTGCGGCCACCGCGGCCGGGTTGTTGCTCGCGTACCTGCAGGACCGCGCTGGTCCACGGCGACGCGCCCTGCTTTTTCACCGTGCCGGCGTAGTTTCCGGCGGGGGGTGAACACATGTCACCGGGCACGGTCAAGTCGATTGCATGGCAAGGCGCCGCGAGCAGGCCGTGCACGGTGCCGGGCAACTCGTGCGGACGGGCCAGCATCGCATTGGCCGCGACGATATCGCCTCGCTGGATCAAACGTCTGGTCTCGCTCGACGAGCAATGCGCGCCACCCGCGATGCGCGAATCGAGTTGCAACGGCACCGGAACGACCTCGAACCCGAGTCGGCCGCCGAGCGCGCTCAGATACTCGATATCGCCCCGTCGCCCGCTGCCGCACGCAAAGTTCTCGCCGACGACGAGTGAGCGCATGCCGAGTCTGCCGCCCAGCGTTTGCTCGACGAAATCGTCTGCGGACTCTTCGCTGCGAGCCCGATCGAACCGCAGCACCATGCAATAGTCGACGCGGCCTGTGGATGCGAGCAGCGACATCCGACCTTCGAGCGTGGACAGGAACGCGGGACAGGCGGCGGGACGCAAGGTGGCGAGCGGATGAGGATCGAACGTGACCACCACCGTAGGAAGCGACGAGACCGCACCTCGTTCCCGCAACTTCTGCAGCACATGTCGGTGTCCGTGATGGACCCCATCGAACATGCCGATCGACACCACCGACCCCGATAGTCTAAATTCGCGTGGATCGGAGATGACTAGCATTCAAGACTCCCGTTGTTGCGAAAGAACGGTACCGTGCTCATGCACGGTACTCGCATTGCCCGCCGCTCGACTCACACGTTGATCCGAGCCGTTGACTATTCAGATGGCCATGGTGCCGCTCAATGCCAGCGACTCCTGATGCCGCGCCGAATCGAGCGCCTTCGCGTAGTCCGCGGTCGCCTTGTAGTCGCTGTCGTCGTCGATTTCGGACTCGATTCCGCAGACGCGCCGGGCGAGCTTCGCGTACGGGCCCGAGCCGGAGAACTCGGCGCGCTGCATCGTCAGCGTGCGAATCGCTTGCAGCGGCGTGCCATTGAAGTTTTCGAACACGAACAGACGGCTGCCCCAGTCCGTCAGGAACAGGTCGCGGATCACTCGGCCTATCTTCAGGCGGTCGTGCGGCTTGCCGACCGGGCCGCTGTTCAGGCGCTCGAACCACGGCTTGAGCGTCGCATCGTTCCACTGCTTCTCGCTCGCGAAGATCAGCGCACTGCGCCCGCACAGGTCGACGAGCTCGTAGATCATCGCCGAGAAGTGCTCAAGATACAGTGCGCGTCCAAAGTCGTAGATGAGAATATTCGGCTTGTAGTGCCCCCCCGGCGTATGAAACCCGAGTTCTTCCGCCGCGATCACGTGCGCGAGCATCGCCTGATGGAACCCGATCAGCTTCGCGACCCGCGTCATCACCGCGGGAATCTTGCTGGTTCCGATATGCTCGGTGATCAGCACAGCAAGACCCGCCATCAACTCCGCGCGCACCATCTGACGCACCAGTGCATGGTAGTGGAGCCAGTCAAAAACCCGTTGCGGATAGAGCTTCGCATGCTCGGGATTGCCGATGTGAAACACGTGTGACCACGGAATGAATACGTTCTCGAAAAGCGTCATGCCGTCCAGTTCATCCCCCTGCGATGCGAGCGGATGTTCTATCGAGTCCTCCTTCGCGAGGCCTTCCCGGCAGACGATCGTCACCCCCTTCGTATTGACCGGCGTAGCCGCGAAAATAACCTGCTCACCGGGTATGCCAGGCCGGAAGAACACGCCGATATGAATCCAGTCGGCGAATGCGACGCCCGTGCCGATCGCCTTGATGCCGTTGACGACGATGCCTTTTTCGTTCTTCTCGACGATCTGAAGGGCCGGCGAGCGCGCCTGTGCGTCAGGATTCGAGCGGTCCATTTGCGGATCGACGAATTGCGGCGCGCAATTGAAATCGTGGTCTTTCGCGAAGTTGACGAAATCGACGATGTTCTTTGCCTTGATATGGCCGTCCGCGCCGATCGATTGCTTCTCCCACGGCACTGGATCGTCGAGGTAAGTCTGCAGCACGTAGTTGTTCACGTCCGGACTACGCGGAAACGACGCACCGGCCATTTCCCGCATCACCGTTTCGTGATACTTCCGCTTGCGCCGTAGTTGATCCTTGTTGTGATGTCCGTACCATTGCATCGAACGGCGCCCGCCGTTCTCGTCGACGTAGGTCAGGACGTCCTGCAAATCCTCACGATGATGCAGGTCGTAAAAATCCGCGTGGCGCTGCGCATAATCGCGCGTTTTCGGATGCGTGGCGACGTTGTCGATCTTTTCGTTTCCCACCCAGACTTGGCGCCCGTCATTCAGGGATTCGAGGTATTGGCGACCGGTTCGGATCATGACTATTCCTTTTGCGTAATGAAGTGAAGAGACCGCTGATTAACAGGTGGCGGGGTGAGTCGTTACATAGGCGCGCCGATAGTAAGCAAGCGGCCGGCCGTCGTCCGACTGAATCGTCGCGATCACGCGAGCGAACAACAGGCTATGCGTGCCGAACTCGATCGCATCGACGAGATGGCAGTCGAGCGTCATCAGCGCCTGTTTGCAATACGGCGCACCGCTCGCGAGGGTTCCCCACTCGCTGCCGGCAAACCGTTCCTGCATGGAGGCGGCACCGACGCCGGCGAAGAGCTGCGAAAGTTCGCTCTGTTCGGCTCCGAGCCAGTTGAGCGTGAGTACGCCATTCGCCTTGATTACGCCATTGGCGAAGCTCTTGCGGTTCACACAGGCGAGCACGGTCGGCGGCGTGTCGCATACGGAGCAAACGGCCGAGCAGGTCACACCCGCCCTTCCGTTGGGCCCATCGGTGGCGAGAATCGTGACCGGCGTGATCGCGCTGGACAGCGCCTGCCTGAAGTCGGTCGCGCTCACGTCCGCCACCGTCGTCGCCGGCAGATTCGGCTGCAGCGTGGCGATGGCAGAGTCGGATGCCAGCTCTCGTCTTTTCTGCGTGTTAGGCATGACGCGGTCTCCAAATCCAATGTTATGCGGGGGCTGCGTTTCCAAACGCCACGGAAGCGCATCGCGCCCGCGAACCCGGGACGAGAAGGTATGTGGCGAAGTACTTCGGCACCTTCTCCAACTCGACCCGATTGACTTGACTACCCGATTACAACGTCGCCAGGTACATCTCGTCGGCCCCTTTCGTGGCGAGCCCCAGTTCGGCGGCGACCGCTGCCACCCCCTGTTTCGCAAGCGCGAGATCGACCCGGCCATCGGAGGTGAAATGCGGCCGGATGTAGCGTTCGTAGTGTTGTTCCGCTTCGCTGCGCGTGAGTCGCCCCAACATCGACGCGATATGTTCGACCGCGAGGCTCGGCTGTTCGGCGATCGTTTTCAGCGATCGTTTGTACGCGCGTACCAGCGCTTGCAGCGCCGGGTCGTCGAGTGCGATGCGCGAAGGGTCAACCGCGAGCCCCACGGTGGGGATCTGGAAGTGATCGCCGACCCACGCCAACACCGAAAAGCCTTCTTCGCGTGCCACCTGTTCTGCCGACAACGTGCTGCCCACGTAAGCCGCGTCGATCGTTCCGTCGCGCAGACGCCGCAAATCCATCTGGTAGTCGCCGGGGATTCGCTCGACGCACTCGACGTCGCGATCGGGATCCAGCCCGTGCTTGCGCAACACGATCCGCGCGAACACCCCCGGCGCGGTGCGCGCCCCGTGCACGGCCAGACGGCGGCCACGCAGCTGTTCCATCGACCGCACGCCATTAGCGCCGACGAACCAGAACAGCGGTTGGTGCGTATTGACGCTCAGCGCCGTCCATTTGATGCCGTCGGTCATCCGCGACAATAAAGCGCGGCCCAGACCGATGGTTGCGCCGGCGCGCACGCGCTCGGTTTTCCAGACGGCGCCGTCACGCAACGCGACGTGAACGCCTTCATCTTCGAAATATCCCTCCTGATCAGCGACATGCGCGACCAGTTCTTCGTGAATACCCGCACCAACATAAGTCAGGTCGATCGAGAGCTTCGTCATGTGAATCTCCTGTCAGGACAATCAGATGCAATTGAAAGTGTGTTTCGCCAGGTCGTGGATCCGATTCGGCGTCCTGCCGTGTTTACTCCATTCCAAAGCCGCCGCTGACGGGAAGGTAGTGCCCGGTGGTGAAGCCCGACGCTTCGCTTGCGAGGTAGACGACCGTATCGGCCACTTCCGTCGGATGCGCGAGCCGGCCCATCGGTATCGATGCCGCGATCGCCTTCAGGCGCTCCGCGGAAATCAGGCCTGCCGAGGTCGCACCTTCGACGGTGGTCGGCGCGACGAGATTGGCGGTAATGCCGTGCGGCGCCAATTCAAGCGCGACATAGCGCACAAACTGGTCGAGAGCCGCCTTCGCGGTGCCGAGCGTGATCATCCCGTTGCGCGGCCGACGTGACAGCAGCGCACTCAGATAGATGAGCCGGCCATGCCTCCGGGTCATCATGCCCGGAACCACGGCCTTGGTTGCCAGAAAGGCGGCGTGCAGTTCCGTATCCAGCTTTCCGCCAAGCTGCTCCCAGCTCAGGTCGGCGAACGAGGTCACGTCATACGGCGTCAGCGCGTTGTGCACGAGGACGTCGACTCCGCCCCAGCGCTCGTTCACGTGCTCCACCATCGCGGCGACGTCGTCAGACCGGGTGACGTCGGCTTTAATCGCGATGGCTTCACCGCCGGCCGCAGCGATCGTGGCGACCACGTCATCGGCCTGAGCCGCGCTGTTGCGATGATTGACGACGACCTTGTAGCCTTGCCTGCCCAAGGCGGCCGCAATGGCTGCGCCGATACCTCGGCTTGCTCCAGTGATTAGCGCGACGGACATGGTGTCACCTCCGTGTTGGGATTGATTGGATATTCACAACTGGAGCACGCGCGCGGCTCCGCGTTGGTGTAATTCGTTGTACTCATGTGCGAAGCGACTCCTTATCAGGTCAGTGATGGATGCATCGGCAAACAACGCGCAAATCATGGACACTTATTGCATTCGTCGCGTCGTGAACGCGTCGTGTGTCTTTCTGTTATCTACAGTACCGCGTCGATATGTTCAGTACTACGCATGTCGGGTCATGGACACTATTCCGTCGTGGAATGAAGCTCGTCTCTCCTCATGCGATGCGGATCGACGAGGCATCCGATCGCACATCTACTATTGAAACGGCATATACATCTGCAGCCAGACGCGGTTTCCTTCTGGCCGGTTGCGGACCATCATTTCGCGCTGGTACTTGAGTGCGACGGAAAACTTGCGATTGCCGTATGCGATCGACGGGCCCACGCCCAACGCCTGTCCGCGGTTGCCATTGCCGTTGACCGGAACGCCGTGTTGTAAATCGTCCGTCGTCTGCTTGTAGAAATACCCGCTCACGCCGACCTGCCACATCGGCGTGAAGCGATAACCGGCGTTGTAGTCGACGATGAATTCATTGCCGGAGTGATAATCGGTAGCGTGATTGACCGAGTTCACGCTGTAAAGCGCTCGCGCGCTGAATTCGATATTCGGCGTCGGCAACCATGTGACCGCGTAATTCGGCTGCATCGAATAGTAGTTGCGGCCGGGATTGACGATCCGGCCCGGGTCGTAGCTGCCTGTCGGGACAAAAAATTCGAGGCCAATCACCTGATGCAGGTTGCCGATATGCCAGCCGAGGAAAAGCGGTCCGAGCGTCAGATCGGACCGCCCCGTCGCATGCCCGCTCTTGTGTACCCGACCTTTTGGCGTGTGCGCGTCGAAGTGCACGTCGAGATTGACGAACGGGATGTTGGTCCTCGACTCGAGCGTCGCACCGAACAGCGTCACGTCCCGCCACACGTGCGACAAGCGGAATGCCAATGCCTGCGCATGAAGCGAAAAATCCGATACGCTGCTCGATGGGTCGCCGTTGTTTCCTGCCAGCGTGGTCGCTTCGTAGTCTTGCAGGTAGACATACAAGTGATTGCCAGGGGCCGGCTGAATGCCCGGCAGCAGTGTGTTCACGCCGACCGGATAGTTGTTCCCCCCGCCCTCGGTTGCATGGACGGTTGCTACCCGGCAGCATGATGCAACCGCGGCGCCCGCGATGAGCGGGACGCTGACACACCGACGCAAGCCGCGATACTCGAAAAAGGGCATGGCTTTCCCTTCGCGCTCGTCAGGCAACGCACGGCGCTTTAGATATTGCTCTGAGTTGGACTGCGAATGAAGTGCTTGTGAGAGGCCGTGCGCCTCACGCACCAGCCCGGCGATGCGAACCGGGCGTGTGCGTGTGCTGTAAGCACAAGCACCGCAAAGCGTCTGAAGCGCGCTTCGTCGGGACGCTATGAGTTTCGGTCCCGATCGGAATGGACCGGGTAATCGGGTGCGAACATCAGATTGGGGAAATCGGGCTTGTTTGCGGCAGAGGTTCGCGAACCGTTATACGTCATGGGCTCGATTGCACGGGAATGTCCTGCTCGCGAATCGTCACTTCGCAAATCTTCGGCGTGCGGATATCGTCGTGGAATGATGCACGCTGCGGACTCGCGCTCGAGTCCGCGCGGCGCCGCTTGCGGTGGTAATTGCGCGTAGGACATTTCACTTCTCCCGGTATCGGGCAGACCTACCGGTCACCCGCAATGGAGAACGCTCGGGATTTGGCCGTACACCGTGCCTTCCGAACCGTCGCTGTTGGACTACA
The DNA here is from genome assembly GCF_040948765.1 of Paraburkholderia sp. BR10923. NCBI lineage: Bacteria > Pseudomonadati > Pseudomonadota > Betaproteobacteria > Burkholderiales > Burkholderiaceae > Paraburkholderia > Paraburkholderia sp. BR10923. Next base: position 33,180 of record NZ_JBFPKO010000035.1, read on the forward strand.
TTAGGCTAGCCAGAATGATCGCTCTATAGACGCGGCGTCATAGACACTATTCCGCCGCGTAATGGGGCGGACCGGCGTAGGACGTAATCAATCTGCCACCGGTCTTGCCAGTAACCGCAGGCAAGAACGCACGCAAGATGACACTATCCAGACAGCCTTGAACTTCAGCGCGATGTGAAACGAGTTAAGGATGCTTCCCCTAGCGAGCTGGCTGCCATCCACAGCCTGGCCGAATTCGCGAGCGTCATCGCTGATCTGCGTTTGCTGGAATGGCTCCGCCGTTGCAGGCAATCCGAGGGACGACAGGTAGCGGTCGTGTTCGCTTGCCCATTGCGCATGCACGCGAGTTCAGCCGATGGCTTCTACGATCAGCCCGCCGTGGTCGGCGGCGTTTTGGAGGCGTTCGCCGCCGTGGTCGCCGACAAGGCGGCCCATGCGCGCTCGGCGTTTTCGCATAGCGAGGTTGCCGCCAACGCTGCGGTCGAAATTGTCGCCATTGCTAAGATTCCGCGCGCCTGAGCGGCCCGCACCACACGCAATTGATGCCCTTCCCGCTTCGCGCCCCGCAAGTCGCGACTCGAAGCGCCTCGTGAGCCGGCCCAAAGCCGGCTCACTTCACTTAGAACATATCCGACGCCGCCTGACGCACCGCGTGCTTGCCGCCAGCTTCCTGCTCATTGCGAGAGGGGATGAAAGGCCCGGTGATCATCTCCGCATAGCTTTGTCCCGGCCCGACCATCGGAAACACATCGGCGTTCTGGTCGATCATCACTTCGAGAAAAGCCGGCCCGGGGAATCCGACGAAAGCTCGGAGCTTGCCTTCCAATTCGGCGATCGCCTCGACGCGCTGCGCAAACTCGAACCCGTCGGCCTTGGCCGCCATCACGAAGTCCTTCCGATGAAGTGACTTGTCGCTCACGCATAAGCGTCCGTCATAAAAGAGACGCTGCCACTGCCGGATCATCCCGTCACCGACGTTGTTGAGCAACAGCACCTTGATTGGAACGCCATACGTGGTCGCGGTCTCGAGGTCGCCGATATTCATCCGCATGCTGCCGTCGCCGTCGATGTCGATCACGAGGGCATCCGGGCGCCCTATCTGCGCGCCGATCGCCGCGGGCAGCCCGAAGCCCATCGTCCCCATGCTGCCCGAACTCAGAAAGCTTCGCGGCTCGACGAAGTCGAAGAACTGCGCAGCCCACATCTGGTGCTGCCCCACGCCGGTAGTCACGATGGCCCGGCCGCCGGTGATCTCGCTGAGCTTTTCGACGACGAACTGCGGCTGGATCAGCGGGCTGTTGCGCTCGTAGTTCATGCCGTAATGCCGCTTCAGTTCGCCAATATGGTCGAGCCACGCCGCCGGAGCCTCGAACTGTGCATCGTAGTCCATCAACGATAGCAACGCGTTCTTCGCATCGCCGACATGGGCCCAATGCGCGCGTTTCACCTTGTTGATTTCGGCCTCGTCGATATCGATGTGCGCGACGTAGCGCGCTCGCGGCGCAAAGGCGTGGGGGCGGCCGCCGGCGACGCGGTCGTCGAACCGTGCGCCCACCGCGATCAGAAAATCGCAATCCTCCACTGCATAGTTCGCACAGGCTGCCCCGTGCATGCCGAGCATGCCAAGGCCCAGTTCGTGTTTTACCGATATCGTGCCGAGCCCCATCAACGAATGCACCACGGGAATCCGGTAACGCTCGGCGAACTGCCGCAGCTCCCGGGTCGCCCCAGCTGTGATGATGCCGCCGCCGACATACAGCAGCGGACGCCGGCTTTGCGCGAGCAAATCGAAAAACTCCGCGCGCTTGCCGTGGTCGAGATGCGCGCCTTTGGCCACCTTGCGAAGACGATCGGAGTAGCCGCGAAACGCGAGCGTGCCCTGCCCCTGCCACCTACCGGTCCAGTTCTGGATATCTTTCGGCACATCGACGACGACGGGGCCGGGCCGTCCGGTGCGCGCGACTTCGAATGCAGTGCGCAGTGTCTGTTCGAGTTTGTCCGGATCGGTGACGAGAAACACCTGCTTCGCGCACGCCGACATGATGTTGAACACCGGCGCCTCCTGGAATGCATCGCTGCCGATCGCGCCGCGCGGCACCTGTCCGCAGATCAGCACGACCGGCACCGAATCGCCGTTGCAGTCGGCGATCGGCGTCACCGCGTTGGTCGCGCCGGGGCCGGACGTGACCATGAAAACGCCGACCTTGCCGCTCGCGCGCGCATAGCCCGCGGCCATGAAGCCCGCAGCCTGTTCGTTGACCGGTACGACGAGGTTGATCTGCCGTGCCGGATCGTGTGCATGCAGTTCGTTGAAACGGAACACAGCGTCGTAGGTCGGCAGGATTGCACCGCCGCTATAGCCGAACACGGTATCGACGCCCTGTTCGCTGAGCACGCGCAAGATGATGTCGGCACCCGACATCGATTCACCGGCAGACGGTGCTTCATGAATTTCCTGCACGGCAGTTTTCGGGTTTTTGCTCATACCTGACTCGCGTCAAACTGGTCCTCTGGATTCTGACGACAATCGCCGCGGCTTGCCTGGACAAAAGGTTCATCCACGGGCCAGCATGGATCGCATCCGGGCCATCCAACGGCGCGGCGATCCGATCCGGCGAAGCGGCTTCGGATGACGACGTCGACTTCGACTTTCGCGTCGGGATCGACCGACTTCATCGCATGCACGATCGTCGGAGCATCATCTTTACGGACGACAGTTTTCATCGCGACCTTCATGATTTACCTCTGCAGTCAACGACGTTCGAACCAGGCGGTAACGCGCGATCAATCGGGGGTTGTCTGGACATCGACTACCGCCCCCCGATTCGCGCCGATCCAGTGAATCGCGGCGGCGAGCACGCCGAGCGCGATACCGAATACGACGATGCCGGTCCACCCATAGCGCGCCATCAGCCAGCCGCTAAGCGTCGCGCCGACCGCACCGCCGAAAAACGTGGCCGTCATATAAAGGCTATTGATGCGCCCCTGAGCTTTCGGATCGACGGCAAAAGCGCGCGTCTGATTCGATACAAGGCCGGACTGCACGCCGATATCGAGCACGATCACGCCGACGATCAACAGCGTCAGCGAGCTCGCCGCGCCCGACAGCAACAGATACGCGAGCGTGACGATGCCGATACTGGCGCCGATCACCTTGCGGAACCCGACGCGATCGGTCGCATTGCCGCCGAGTGAAGCGGCGAACGCGCCGGCCGCGCCGATTACGCCGAAACCGCCCGCCCACGCGCTGCCGAGATGCCACGGTCCGCTCGCGAGAAGCGCCGCGAGATTGACCCAGAACGCGTTGAAACACGCCCACAGCAAAGCCTGGATCAGCATCGATTCGCGAATTGGACGGTTGTCGCGCGCAAGCGGCCACAGCGAGGCGAGCAGACGTCCATAGGAGAGGTTTGTCGACGGCACGCCGCGCGGCAGCAGCGCCGCGGCCGCGATCCAGACCGGCACCATGAAGGCCGCTTCGGCGCCGTATACCGCGCGCCATCCATACGCCGCGCCGATCACGCCGGCGACCGTACGTCCGGCCAGGATGCCGATCATGATCCCGCTCACGACGGTGCCGACGTTCCGCCCGCGCTCGCTCGGCCGCGACATGACGGCGGCGAACGGCACCAGTTGCTGCGGAACGCAGCTGACGATGCCGAGACCAAACGACGCCCCGACGAGCGACCAGATGCCGGGCGCGACGGCCGCGGCGACGCCGAACACGCACGCGAGCGCGATCTGGATCAGCACGAGCTTGCGGCGGTCGAACCGATCGCCGAGCGGCAGCAGCAATGCGAGCCCGCTCGAAAAACCGAGCAGTGCCGCCGCAGCGACCAGGTCGACCGTCGTCACGTCGACGCGCAGGCCCGCCGCGATCAGCGGCAGGATCGGCTGCGTGCAGTAAATGTTGGTGATCACCGCGCCGGCAATGATCGCCATCATGAGGATCTTTCCGCGCGACACGAATGCGGGCGCGGCGGAACGATCGGTGAGGTGGGTTGAGTCGGGCACTGCAAAGCTCCTTATTGTTTACTCGCTCCGGCTTTTGCGGCGACATGCCGCCCTCCGGCTTCCGGTTATGAACGTTACGCGCTTGCGTTGATCAAGAGAATCCGTCAGGATCGAGATTCATCCTTCCATCGAACGAGAGGATCATGAACCGTCTCGAAGCGATGTCCATCCTCGTCGCGGTCGTCGATGCGGGCAGTCTGTCGGCTGCCGCCCGCCGGCTCGACATGCCGCTCGCCACGGTCAGCCGCAAGGTTGGAGAACTCGAATCGCATCTGAAAACACGTTTGCTTCACCGCACCACGCGCCAGCTATCGTTGACCGAGGCCGGCGCTTCCTACGTCGCCGCGTGCCGGCGGATTCTCGAAGAGATCGGCGAAGCCGAGCGCGCCGCGACGGGCGAATACGCGGCACCGAGGGGCCAACTGGTGGTCACCGCGCCGATCGTTTTCGGCCGGCTGCACGTCGTGCCGGTGGTCGCGGATTTTCTGGCGCACTACCCGGAAATCGACATCGATCTCGTGCTGACGGACCGCATCGTGCATCTGCTCGACGAGCACGCCGACGTCGCGATCCGGATCGGCGAACTCCCCGACAGCACGCTGGTCGCGAGGCGCGTCGGCGCGGTGCGCCGGGTCATCTGCGGCAGTCCCGCGTACCTCGATGCGCAGGGTGTGCCGGCCAGACCACCGGATCTCGGCGCGCATCGCTGCATCACGTTCGAAGTGCTCGAGTCGACGCGCGCGTGGACCTTCGGCTCCGGCCAGTCGGTGCTGACCGTGCCGGTGCAGTCTCGCCTCACCGTGAACACGGCGGACGCCGCGATCGCGGCGGCGATTCTCGGCGTCGGACTGATACGTGTGCTCTCCTACCAGGTGGCGGACGCGATCCATGCGAACGAGCTTCGTGTCGTGCTCGATGCGTTCGAGTCGGCGCCGTTGCCGATCCATCTCGTGCATGCGGGGCAAACGCCGTTGCCTTTGAAGCTGCGCGCCTTTCTCGACTTCGCGACACCACGGCTGCACGCGCGCATCTCAGGACAACCGATCAGAGCGACCGACGCCTGAGCGCGGCCGCGTCGCGGCGGTCTCCACTCCGGACGCGATTTCCACGACATCGCCGGGGCGTTGGTTACCCGCCGTAGGTCGATTCCCATCCCCCTCCCAGCGCTTTGCAGAGCGTGATCAGATTGGTCGCGGCGGTGGCTTTGCTCTTCTGCAGATTGCTCTGCGCTTCGAGCAATTGCCGCTGTACGTTCAGCACGTCGAGATAGTCGAGCGCGCCCGCCTTGTAGCGTGCCCGCGCGACCACGAGCGCGCGCTCGTTCATGCTGACGGCCGCGGCCAACCGATCGCGGCGGCGTTGTTCGGCATCGTAGGTGACGAGCGCATCGTCGACTTCTTGCCACGCCCGCAGCACCGTCTGCCTGTAGACGATGGCGGCTTCCTGTTGCTGCGCTTCACGCAATTGCAGCGTGCCCTTCAGACGACCGCCCTCGAAGATCGGCAACGTGATCGACGGTCCCACGACGAACTGCCCGGACGCCCAGCTGCCGAGATTCGACAATTGCAGGCTCTGCAGGCCCGCGCTGCCGTTCAGCGTAATGCGCGGATAGAAATCGGCCTTCGCGACGCCGACCGTCGCGGTCGCCGCATGCAGGTCCGCCTCCGCCTTGCGGATATCGGGCCGGCGCTGCACGAGCTCCGACGGAAAGCCGATCGGCACCTGTGCGGGCAACACCGGCACCTCGCGAGGCGCGGCAAGCGTCTGCCGCAGCGCCCCGGGTTCCTGCCCGAGCAGCAGCCCGATCGCGTTGATCGTGGTCTCGGAGCGCGACTCCAGCGTCGGAATCAGGCTTTCGATGTTTTCCACCTGCGCGGCGGCGTTCGATACGTCGAGATCGGTGGTGACGCCTTCATGCGCACGAACCCGCGTGAGCTTGAGCGCATCATTGGCGATGTCGAGATTCTGTTTCGCGATCTGGAGCAGGTCCTGCGTGTCGCGCAGCTCGATATAGTCGCGCGCCAGCTCCGCGCGCGCGCTCAACAGCACGGCGTTGCGGTCCTCGTACGAGGCCTCTGACATCGCGGTCGCCGCTTCGACGCTGCGGCGCACGTGCCCCCACAGATCGATCTCCCACGACGCATCGAACCCAGCCTGATACAGGTTATAGGCGGGCGAGCCATTGGAGCCCGGCATGGCCGCCACCCCGAGCGGCGCGCTGCCGGAAGCCGATTGCGGCTGGCTCTGCGTCGGGGTAACGCCGAGCAGCGACAGGATGCCGTTTTCGCTGCCGCGTTCGCGGTTGTACGAAGCGGCGCCGTCGAGGGTCGGGTACTCGGCCGCGCCGACCACGCGGCGCTCGGCCCGGCTTTGCAGCAAACGCGCGGAGGCCGCTGCGACGTCCAGATTGGCGTCGGCTAGCTGCTTTTCCAGATCGTTCAATACCGGATCGTTGAACAGCGTCCACCAGTCTGGACCGAACTGGGCTTGCACGGCGCGGCTCGGCGACTGCGCGGCTTGCGTGCGCTCGAACACCCGCGGCGTAGCCGTCTGTGGGCGTTCGAAGTTCGGACCCACCGTACATGCCGTCAGCGCAATACAGGTCAGAAGCGCGGCGACGACACCGCGCAAGGAGTATTCGCTCGTGTTCATTCTCTTTCCGCTCCCTCGGCCGTGGCTTCGTCACCGTGGCCTACCTTGACTTCCGCCTCGACCGAAAGCCCCACGCTCAATGCCGACGCCTTCGCCTGGCCGCGATCGATCGTGATCTTGACGGGTACCCGCTGCACGACCTTCGTGAAGTTGCCGGTGGCGTTGTCGGGCGCGATTGGCGCGAAGCTGACGCCGGTCGCGGGAGCGAGACTATCGATCCGGCCGCGGATCACGACGCCGGGCAGGCTATCCACCGTCACGCGCACGGTTTCACCCGGCCGCATGTTGGTGATCTGGCTTTCCTGGAAGTTGGCGACCACGTACGCATCCGATAGCGGCACGATCGCCAGCACCGGCGCGCCAGGCGTCACGAACGCGCCGAGCCGCGCCGATCGGCGGCCGACCTTGCCGTCGACGGGCGCGCGGATCTCCGTATACGAGAGGTTCAGCTTCGCCTGCTCGAGCGCAGCCTCGGCATGTTGCAGTGCGCCTGCGGCCTTGTCGCGCTGCGTGCGCAGCACGTCCAGATTCTGCTCGGTGGCCAGCAACGCCGCCTGATCGTGCGACTGCTGCGCAAGCTGCTGCGCGAGTGTGCTCGAAGCGCGTTGCTGTTCCTGTGCCGTCCCAGCGCCGGCGTCGGAAAGGTTCTGGTAACGCGACGCGTTAGCCCGAGCAAAACCGATCGATGCGTCGTCGGCACGCAGCGTCGCGCGCGCCTGCTCGACCAGCGACGGCTGCCGCGCAATCTCCGCGTCGAAGTTCGCCACCGACGCCTTCGCCGCGACCACTTCCGCCTCGGCGCTCATCAACGCCGCGCGAAAGTCGCGGTCATCAATGCGCACGAGCAGTTGGCCCGCTTTCACGTCCTCGTTGTCGTTGACCAGTACGTCGGTGATCTGGCCCGGGACGCGCGGCGCGACGAGCGTGAAGTCCGCGGTGACGTAGGCGTCGTTGGTGGACTCGGTACTCGGGCTCGCAAAGAGCCTCGTAGCAGCCCATGCAGCAAGGCCGACGACGCCGATGACCGCGGCAACACGAAAGATCTTCAGTGGGGAGGGCATAGTCGATGACATGGAAATCGTTCCTCAATGCGAAGAAGGCGGCGTCGTGCTCCACGGCGGATAGATGCGCACAGGTAACACGGGAACCAGCAGAAGAAGCGCAACGGCAACACACGCCATCACGCGATACAGATCGGCGGAGGTCAGAACCACCGCCTGTTCGTGAATCCGGTGCGCGAACTGACCGAGACCGTAGTTCGCGTCGACGCCCTGGTTCGCGATCAGTAACCGGTTGCCCAGTTGATCGACCAGCATGCTCGAATGAAAGTGCTCGCGCGCAGTCCCCACAGCTTCGATGAGTCCGCTCGCCAGCGCCGCGGAAAACGTCTTGACGGTATTGAACATCGCCGAAGCGAACGGACCCTCGGTGGGCGGCAGCCCCGTCGTCACGCCCATCAGGATCGACATGATCACCAACGGCTGCGCGACGATCTGCAACGATTGCAGCAGGTAGAAGTTGTCGCGAATCCATTCCGACGTCATAAAGCTTCCCAACGCGCAGGTCGCGAACATCAGCGCGAGACCCGTGGCGATCACCCAGCGGTGATCGGCGCGGCGCGTGTTGAGCAAAGCAGCCGTCAGCGGCAATGTGATCAACAGCGGGATGGCCAGAGACAGCGACAGCGGCGCGGTCTGCAGCGGGCGGTAGCCATGCACTTTCGCGAGATACTGGCCCGGAATCGCCGCCATGCCCACCAGCAGGATCACGGTGCCGACCAAGGTCGAAAGTCCATGCGTGAAGTTCCTGCGCGCAAGCAGCTGAAGCTTGAAAAACGGCACCGGCTGAAACCATTCGTTGACGAGAAATGCGACCAGCAACAGCGACCCCGCGCCGAACATCACGCGAATGAACCCGGAGTCGAACCAGTCGAGACGATCGCCTTGCAATAGACCGGTCACGAGCATCGCGACCGCGGGAAATCCGGTCACGAAGCCGACCCAGTCGAACGAGCGAAACCGCTCGAGCTTCATCGGGTCCGCGGGAAGCCCCTGCTGAATGGCTACGCAGCACAGCACCCCTAGCGGAACGATCTGCCAGAACGCCATCCGCCAGCTGACGAACTCGGTCCACAATGCGGCGAGCGGCGTGCCGAGGGCCGGCCCGAAGGTCGCCGTCAGCGCATAGCCGGCGAGGCCATACAGCTTCAGATTGGGCGGCAGATAGCGCAGCGCCACGATGATTAGCATCGGCGGCAGGCATCCGCCCGCGATTCCCTGCAGGATGCGCAACAGGTACAGAGCCGGCAGATTTGGAGCCAACGGGCACAGCAGGCCTAAGCACATCGTCGCCAGCACCGCGCCGATCGTGAAGCGCTTGAGCGTGAACGTGATGCCGAACCACGGCGCAAACACCATCGTTGCGACGTTCGCCGCTTCGAATAGTGCGGTTAGCCAGGTTGCGTCATCATGTCCGATCAGGAAGGCGCCCTGGATATCCGCCATCGCGGCCGCGGTGACCTGCTCGTTGAGGATCGCCAGCAGCGACGCGAACAGCATGCCGACGAGCCCGAGCGCGATGCGCGCCGTAAAGCTCACCTGCGCAGGGGGCGTCTGGGGCGGCGCCGCCATCACGCGCAAGGGAGCGGGCTCCGGCGATCGCGGAATACTCGGCGCTTCCATTTCAGTCGTCATAGGTTTCACCCGCTCCCGTTTGGTTAGCTGTACTGCCCGATAGGCATAGTCAGCTGTCGGCTCACCGCGCTTCGCTGCTGTTCACCGATTGCTTAATTGTCAGAGATCGGGACGATTTCCGAAAGCTTCGGCATGTCGGGTTTTGGGCCATCTAGTACGGAAAACTGGCCAGGCCACGCTGTCGCGAACGGCTGCGTGCCGCGTGCGGCACGGGCGCAAAAGCGTGCGTCGCGACGCAAAACCGGGTGGTTCGTCGCGGGCCATTCCATTCAGTTGCTGGCTTGAGAGTCAGGCGAAACGCCGATGCGCGACCAGCGGTTACCGGCTGGCCGGAATTGACCCGTATGTGTTCGGGCCAAAGCGGGAGATATGGCTCAGTGCGGCCGTGGAGGCAGCAAAGCGAGATGGAGGCAGCAAGCGGCCGCCTAATCGAAGCGCGTCAATTCCGCCGCAATACGGAGCTCGCGATACGCGCTCACCAGTGCATCGAGGCTGAAGGACCGGTTCAGGCCGCTTGGGTTAGGCAGCACCCATACGCGCGCACCGCCGAAATTGCGCGCTTGCAGGCCCCATTCGATCTCACGCTGGCCGGACATTTCGGCGAGCGCCACCTTGCCGAGAAACGCGATGAATCGCGGCGCGTAGTGTCGGATCTTCTGTTCGAACTGCGCCGCAGCGGCTTGAATCTCCGCCTTCGACAACTGGTCCGCACTAGCCGTCGGGCGGGCGACCGCAGCAGTCAGACCATATCCACCGTTCAGCAATTGACGGTCGTTCTCGGGGCGAAACTCCTCCTGTGTGAAACCTGCACGATGAAGAACCCTCCAGAACCGGTTGCCCCTGCCTGCAAAGTGATGTCCAGTCGACGCCGCGAGCAACCCGGGATTGATGCCGCAAAAGAGGATCGACAATCCGGGCCCGATGACGTCGGGCAGGGATTGCGCGGCATCGTCATTCGCTATCGGCGACACGTCTGAAAGCTCCGCGATGGACTCACTGTTGCGCACTCGCCTCCCCTCTGAATCGCATCCGATATTGCTTCGGGGTGACGTTGAGTCGCCGCGAGAAAGTCGTGCGCATATGCGTGGCGTTGTGAAAGCCGCATTTGAACGCGACCGTCTTTAGCGGAGCATCGGTATTCTCGAGCAGCTTTCTTGCTGTATCGACGCGCACCTGCTCGACGAACACCGAGGGCGTCAACTTCGCGTGCTTCGCGAACACCCGCGACAAGGTGCGGCGGCTCACCGAGGCCGCGCTCGCGAGGTCGTCGATCGACAGCGCCTCGGTAATATGCTCGCTCACAAATCGATAGACCTTGTGAAGGATCGGATCTTCGTCCTTGCCCGCACCAATGTAGGGGCTGTACTGCGACTGACCGCCTTCGCGCTGGATATACACGACCAGACGCTTCGCGACCCGCACCGCGAGCTCGTGCCCCCAGTCCTCGGCAACGAGCGCGAGACACAGATCGATGCCAGCGGTCACGCCGGCCGATGTGAATAGCCGTCCGTCGCGAACGAAGATTCTGTCCGGCTGCACATTGGCTTGCGGAAATTCACTGGACAGCCGATGCGCGTCCGACCAGTGCGTCGTGACCTCCTTGCCGTCGAGCAACCCGGCATGCGCGAGCACGAACGCGCCATTGCACACGGAGCCGAAGCGGCCCGCGCTGCGCGCCTGATTCTGCAACCACGCCAGGAATTCATTCGATGGCTGGGCATCGGGTAACTGCGGTCCTCCTGCGACCAGCAGCAGGTCCCATTGAACGTCACGGTCGGCATAGCCAAACGAAACCGCCAGCTGCATGCCATTCGAGCAGGTCACGGTGCCCGCCTCGCGCCCGACCAGTGTGACCTCGTAGCGCTGATGCTCGGGCAGAAACGTATTCGCCTCGGCGAACACATCGAGTGGGCCTGCTACATCCAGCGCCTGCACACCATCGAATACAACAATGGCGACTTTCATGCCGTGACCTTCATGACGGGAACTATGTTTGCGATGCGTGGCGCAGCTTACCGCATCATCGGCCGCGCATGCCGTCAGCGTCTGGAAAAACTATTGTGTCTGCGAGTAACAAATCTGTCGCGGCCACGATGCCCGACACGCCGCACGCCTCGACCGCGTGCGTGGCTCAAAACCTCAACTAGTTGGCAGATGAACGCACCATCCGCATGTTTCCGCCACTGCCTCGCTTAACTAGACTGTGTACACGACCGCGGCCCGGGCATATCAACCGGGCATGCCGGGAAGTCTCCCGCTCAGGACGGCGCTTGTGACGCGCGTCAATGCCTGGCTGTACCGTGGGCGACTATACGCAGCGATAGCAGTCACTTCATGTGTTGCGGCCGGCTCACGACCGCACAGCGACCAAGGGCAGATTCATCATGTTCAAGGAACGTCAGAGATCCTTCCTGTTCGGGGGCAACGCCCCCTACGTCGAAGAGCAATATGAGCTTTACCTGGCTGACCCGGATGGGGTCACGGCCGAGTGGCGGGCGTGGTTCGATGCGTTGCGCGATACCCCCGCCAGCGACGGCAGCGATCGCGACGACCAGCCGCATGCACCGGTGATCTCCAGCTTCGTCGAACTGGCAAAGCGAACGCCGCGTGCCGTCGTCGCGGCCGGCCACGACGACGATAACCAGACCGATGAGAAGGCCGTCGACGCGCTGGGCCTCGCGAGAAAGCAGGTCGCGGTGCAATCGCTGATCGCCGCGTTCCGGATGATCGGCACGCGCGTCGCCGATCTCGACCCGCTCGCCTGGACGCCGCCCCGCTCCTACGCCGAACTGACCCCGGCCTACTACGGCCTGTCGGCCGCCGACATGTCGACCACCTTCAGCACCGCCGACACCTTTCTGTTCGAGGACGACGCGACGCTGAAAGACATCGTCGACGCGCTCGAGCAAACGTACACCGGCACACTCGGCGCCGAGTTCATGCACCTCGCCGACGCGCAGCAACGGCGCTGGTGGCAGATGCGGCTCGAATCCACGCGAGCGAGACCGACGCTACAAGCCGCGGAAAAACTGCGGCTGCTCGAACGTTTGAGCGCGGCCGAAGGGCTCGAAAAACACCTGCATTCACGCTATGTCGGGCAAACGCGTTTCTCGCTCGAAGGCGGCGAGTCGTTGATCGTGCTGCTCGACGAACTGGTCCGCTATGGTGCGTCCAAAAAGCTGCGCGCGCTCGTGATGGGCATGGCGCACCGCGGCCGCCTGAACGTGCTCGTGAATATCGTCGGCAAGCCGCTACGCGCGCTGTTCGACGAATTCGATGGCAAGAATGCCGAGAAACTGACGGCAGGCGATGTCAAGTATCACAAGGGCTTCACGAGTTCGGTCGAAACCGACGACGGACCGGTTGAAGTGACGCTCGCGTTCAACCCGTCGCACCTGGAGATCGTCGATCCCGTCGTGCAAGGCATGGCGCGCGCGAAGGCGGAGCTCGCCGGCAGTGCCGACGGCGACGACGTGCTGCCGGTGGAAATCCACGGCGACGCGGCGATGTCCGGCCAGGGCGTAGTGATGGAAACGCTGAGCCTTTCGTATACGCGCGGACACGGAACGGGCGGCACCGTCCACGTCGTCGTCAACAACCAGATCGGCTTCACGACTTCCGATCCGCGCGACACGCGTTCGTCGTTCTATACGACCGATGTCGCGAAGATGATTGAAGCGCCGATCCTGCACGTCAATGGCGACGACCCAGAAGCGGTCGCGATGGCGGTGAGGATGGCGCTCGACTATCGCACCACCTTCAAACGCAGCGTCGTCATCGATCTCGTTTGCTTCCGCAGATACGGGCATCAGGAGCAGGACACGCCAGGCATCACGCAGCCGCTGATGTATCGCTCGATCGCGAACCATCCAGGCGTGCGGACCCGCTACGCAAACCGGCTGATCCAGCAAGGCTTGCTGACGGCCGAAGAGGCGCAACACTACGTCAGCGCGCGCCGCGAGCTTTTCGAGCGGGCGCACGAAACCGTCGGTTCCTATGCGTCGCCGCTGCACGAGGAAGCCGGCAAGCGCGCGCGCTCAGCCCCGCAGAGAGGCGCAGCCCGCCACCTCGTCCCATCGGCCGACGATCTGCGCGCGCTCGCGCAGCGGATCTCGACCGTCCCCGCAGACCTGACGCTGCATCCGCTCGTCAGGAAGATGATCAGCGGGCGGCAGGAAATGGCCTCCGGAAAACGCCTGCTCGACTGGGGCATGGGTGAACACCTGGCATTCGCCTCGTTGCTCACAGCCGGGGTCAGTGTGCGGCTCAGCGGGCAGGACAGCGCCCGCGGGACCTTCAACCACCGGCACGCGGTGCTGCACGATCAGACTCGCATGCATCGTCCCGATGGGGTCTACGTTCCGCTCGATCATCTCGGCGCAGCGCAAGGCCGGTTCAGCGTGACGAACACAATTCTTTCCGAGGCCGCCGTGCTGGCATTCGAGTATGGCTATTCGACGGTGAATGGCAATGCGCTGGTGATCTGGGAAGCGCAATTCGGCGACTTCGCCAATGGCGCGCAGGTGGTGATCGACCAGTTCATCGCGGCGGGCGAGGCCAAGTGGGGACAACACAGCGGCCTGACGCTGTTCCTGCCTCACGGGCAGGAAGGCCAGGGCCCCGAGCATGCATCGGCGCGGCTCGAGCGCTACCTGCAATTGAGCGCGCAGAACAATATGCGGGTGACGCAACCGACCACCCCCGCGCAGCTGTTCCATTTGCTGCTGATGCAGGCCGGCACCGTCGAACGGCGCCCGCTCGTCGTGATGACGCCCAAGTCGCTGCTGCGCCACGCGGAAGCGACCAGCACCTTCGACGAGTTGAGTCACGGCGAATTCCGCGAGGTTTTACCGGACACCCACATCGACGCGTCCCGTGCGGCTGGTGTCGAGCGTGTGATCGTAACGAGCGGCAAGCTCTACTTCGAATTGCTCGATCATCGCCGCAGCGTCGGTATCACCGACACCCCGATCATCCGGGTCGAGCAGCTCTATCCCTTTCCGGCGCAACAGCTGGCTGCCGAACTCGCCCGCTATCCGAACTTGAAGACCGTGGTCTGGTGCCAGGAGGAAGCGCGCAACCAGGGCGCATGGAGTTTCGCCGAGCCGCTGCTACGCGAGATTCTGCCGACCGGCAAGGCGCTGCTGTACGCGGGACCGGATGCCTGGGCATCGACCGCGCCGGGATCGCACGCGGCGCATGCGGCAGTGCAATCCGCGCTCGTGTCGCGAGCGTTCACCGGCTGAGTGCGTATGCGTGTCGCGATGATGCTCTATGCAGGATTTCAGCTGCTCGAAGTCAGCGGTCCGATGGATGTGTTTCATCAGGCAAACCGGCTGTATGGGGGTGTCTTCTATGAATCGCATCTGATCGGCCCGTCGCCCGGGCCGGTGCTTGCTTCGAACGGAACGGCCGTGGGTACGACGGAATGCCTGTTCGATTCGCGCCCGCCATTCGATCTCGTCGTCGTGCCCGGCTCGCCGGTGCCCGGTTCTGCGCGCGAGCATCGCGAACTCGTGGACTGGCTGAGCGATGCGGGGCCAAAGGCCCATAGGCTCGCCTGTATTTCGAACGGCGCGTTTCTGCTTGCCAGCGCCGGTCTCGCCGATCGCCGCTGGCTGAATACCCATTGGCGCGACGCCGATCGCCTCGCGGCCGAATATCCGCTGGTCCATGTGATATCGAATCCCGGCTGCCTGAAGGATGGCAACCTGTACTCGTCGGGCGGTGCGAGTGCGGCAATTCACCTCGCGCTGTCGCTGGTGCGGGAAGACCTCGGCGAACATGCCGCGGGAACGATCGCCACGGCGTTGTTGACGCTGCCGGAACGAAACGCCGGGTGCGTACGGAGAAATCGATGTTAGACATGAACCTGATCCACAAGGCTCTCGCGAATCCGCTGCGGCGCGACATCCTCGGGTGGTTGAGAGCCCCCGCCGCGACCTTTCCGGACGACTACGCAGGCCACGGCCGCGGCGTACCCGTGCACGCGATCCAGGCGCGCAGCGGTCTGGCGCAGTCGACGGTATCGATGCATGTCGCCCTGCTGGTCGAGGCGGGACTTCTGGTTCCGCGGCGAGTCGGCCAATGGGTTTTCCTGTCGCGCAATGAAGAAGTGATACGGGCATTTACCGAACAGATTCGCATGCATTTGTAATGGATAAGCTCAACATGATGCGGATATTCGTCCGCATCGCTGAAGAAGGAAGCTTCACGGCAGCGTCCTCCCGTCTGGACATTCCGACGGCCAACGCGTCGCGGGCGGTCGCGCAACTCGAGATGCATCTGCGCACCCGTCTGCTGCACCGGAGTACCCGGCGGCTCGCGCTGACCGAGGCGGGCGAGCGATATCTGGATCGCTGCCAACAGATACTCGCCTCGGTCGACGAGGCCGACGCCGAGGCAGCCAATGCGCAAGTCAAACCCTCGGGCCGGCTGCGCGTGCATGCGTCGCCTGGTTTTGGCACGACGTATCTGGTGCCGGTAGCGGTCCACTATCGTGAGCGCTATCCTGCCGTGTCGGTCGAGCTGACGTTATCGTCTGGCACGCCCGATCTTCTCGACGATGGCTACGATCTGATGCTTCGATTGAGTTCGACCGATCTTCCGGACTCCGGACTCGTTTCGCATCGGCTCGGCGACGTCCACAGCGTGCTGTGCGCCGCGCCCGCTTATCTGCATGCGCGCGGCACGCCGCGCACGGTGCAGGACATTCGCGGTCACACGTGCCTACAGCTCGTCATGTCGATCTTCCCGCGCGATCGCTGGCATCTGGACGGACCCAACGGCCGCGAAACGATCGTGCTTCCAAGAGCCGCGGTCGAAATGAACTTGCCTGATGCGCTCGGTGTCGCCTTGCGCGAAGGGGTGGGCATCGGCGCGCTGCCGATGTCGAGTGCCCTGCCCTTGCTCAACAGCGGTGCGCTGGTTCGCGTGCTGCCGCAGTATCGGCTGCAGAAGCTGACGGCCTTCACGGTCCATGCATCGCGCCAGTATCTGGACGCCAAGATCAGAACTTTCGTCGATTTTCTGCGCGAGACCGTGCCGACGGCACTGGCCGAAGATGAGGCGGCGCTCGGTAGTTGAGCCCCGCCTCGGTGGCCTGCCGCTCGATGCCGTGTCGCGGCTGGCTGGACCTAGATCAATTCAACCCGCGTTTGCCTTGTGCTGGTGCGACGCCAAGCCTTGCGATTGGGATTGTGATTGCGGTTGCGCGGCTATCGCGCGGGAAACCGTTTCGTTTTGCTTGATGATCCTGTCGATCTCGGCGTCGGCCTTTGCATCGTACCGCGCAAAAACGTCGGTGCTATAGCGCGTGTTCTGCGCTGCGCCCAGCTGCGAACCGGACTCGTCCCGCGTGTC
>NZ_JBFPKO010000036.1:0-46055 GCF_040948765.1 Paraburkholderia sp. BR10923
GCACGGCCGGCAACGACGTGAACTTCGATCTGGCACGCGACCTGAAGGTCGACAGCGTGACGATGGGTGACACGGTGGTGAACAACGACGGCCTGACCATCAAGAACGGCCCGAGCATCACCACGGGCGGCATCGACGCGGGTGGCAAGACCATCACGAACGTGGCGGAAGGTGTGAACCCGGGCGATGCGGTCAACATGGCGCAGCTGACCGAGACCAACACGAACGTGACGAACCTGGGCGACCAGGTGACGACCATCGGCGACCAGGTGACGAGCATCGGCGAGCAGGTGACGAACGTGTACGAGAACGGTACGAAGTACTTCCATGCGAACTCGACGGGTGCAGATTCGTCGGCGCTGGGTGAGGATTCGGTGGCAATCGGTATGGGTGCGGTGTCGAACAACGCGAATGATGTGGCGCTGGGCACAGGCTCGACGACGTCTGCGGCGGTCGGCACGAGCGGCGCGACCATCGGCGGGACGGCATATGCGTTCGCCGGTGCCAACCCGTCGAGCACGGTGAGCGTGGGCAGCGTGGGTAACGAGCGCACGATCACGAACGTGGCCGCCGGTCGCCTGAGCGCGACGAGCACGGACGCGGTGAATGGCTCGCAGCTGTACGCGACGAACCAGCAGGTGGACCAGCTGAGCGAGGACATCAGGAATGGTGCGGGCAGCGGGACGGATCCGCTGGCGGTGCATTACGACGACTCGTCGAAGGGCGCGATCACGCTGGGCGACGGCATCCATGGCACGAAGGTCACGAACGTGGCCGAAGGCGAGCTGTCGTCGGCGAGCACGGACGCGGTGAATGGCTCGCAGCTGTACGTCACGAACCAGCAGGTGGACCAGAACACGAAGTCGATCACCAACCTGGGTGACCAGGTGACGAACTTGTACGAGAACGGCACGAAGTACTTCCATGCGAACTCGACGGGTGCAGATTCGTCTGCGCTGGGTGAGGATTCGGTGGCAATCGGTATGGGTGCGGTGTCGAACAACGCAAATGATGTGGCGCTGGGCGCAGGCTCGACGACGTCTGCCGCGGTGGGCACGAGCGGCGCGACCATTGGCGGGACGGAGTATGCGTTCGCCGGTGCCAACCCGACGAGCACGGTGAGCGTGGGCAGCGACGGTAGCGAACGCACGATCACGAACGTGGCCGCCGGTCGCCTGAGCGCGACGAGCACGGACGCGGTGAACGGCTCGCAGTTGTATGCAACGAATCAGGCACTGGACCAGATCGGTAGCAATATGACCAACCTGGATCTAGGCGTGGTCAAGTACGACATCAACACCGATGGCACGGTGAACTACAACAGCGTGACGCTGGGTGGCGGCCGGTCGTCTGGTCCAGTGGTGTTGACCAACGTTGCCGCAGGATCGTCAACTTATGACGCTGTGAACTACGGTCAGCTGCAAGCGCTGCAGAACGAGGTGACCAATGTCAACAGCCGAGTCACCAACATTGAGAACAACGGTGGCTCGGGAGGCAACGGTGGATCGGGCAGCAATCCGTACTTCAACGCAACGGATACCTCGTCGGATGATAGTGCCGTTGTCAACGTTGCGGCGCCGGGTACGGGTGCGGGCAGCACCACGGCTGGTTCCGGTGCGGTGGCTACGGGTGACAACGGTACAGCAGTCGGTTCGAACGCCAACGCCTCGGACAGTGCAGTGGCAATAGGCTCAGGCGCCGCGGCATCCTCTGGTGCGGTTGCAGTCGGTCAGGGTGCGCAAGCCACGGCTTCCAGCTCGGTTGCCTTGGGTCAGGATTCGGTTGCTGATCGGGAGAACACGGTCTCTGTGGGCTCCGCTGGGAGACAGCGTCAGGTCACCAACGTCGCGGCTGGCTCACAAGCAACCGATGCCGTCAACGTCTCGCAGCTGACGGCCGTGGTTGATGGTCTGGGCGGCGGCGCCAGCATCGATCCGACGACCGGTGCGGTGACCGGACCGTCGTATCAGCTCTCAGGTGGCACATACTCGAACGTGGGTGATGCCCTGTCGGGCCTCGACGACCGCATGAACGCTGCAGACCAGGCGATCAACGATGTGGCTAGGGGCGCTTACTCGGGTATTGCGGCGGCCACTGCGCTGACGATGATTCCGGACGTCGATAAGGACAAGACGCTGTCGATCGGTATTGGTGGCGGGACCTATAAGGGCTATCAGGCTGTCGCGATCGGTGGTACGGCTCGCATCACGCAAAACATCAAGATGAAAGCGGGTGTTGGCTTGTCCAGCGGTGGAACGACTGTCGGGGTGGGCGCCTCGTACCAGTGGTAAGCGTTTAGTAAGAGGGGGTACGCCCCCTCTCTCCTCCGCTTCGAATCAAACAATTTTTTCTTCTTTCGCTTCAAGCGAATCTACAAAACATGAAAAAGCACTTTTCAGTTTATCCACGCCTGGCATTGCTGGGCTCAGTATTGGGGCTTGTGGCGGCATGTACGACGCAATCGGGCCCCACCTACAACGCACATGCAATCGTTGCTCCAGACCAGAAAGCGCCGACTTATCGCGTCGAGTGCGGTGGTCTGCTCGAAAGTTCACAAACCTGTTTCAAAGTGGCGGCCGAGATCTGCAAGGACAAGCCTGTCACGCTGGTGCAGGCCGTTGATGGAGTCAGGTCCGGTGTCAATACGAAAGATCCGCGCGAGGTTACCTTCATGTGTGGTAAACCGGTTGAGGCGCAAGCTGTCCCCGCCCCGGTTCCCCAACCTCCATCTCAACCGAAACCCGAACCTCGACCTCAACCCCAGTCTCAGGAGCGCCGCCAGGTCCTGCTGCAGGGCGACGCGAATTTCGCCACGGATAGTGCCGTATTGAGTAGTGCGGCAAAGGCGAGTCTCGATAATTTCTTGCGCGTGAATGAGGGCATCAACTTCCGACGTGTGACGATAATTGGTTACACGGATTCGACCGGCACACGAGCCCACAACCAGAAATTGTCGGAAGCGCGTGCCCAGTCGGTCCTGCAATACCTGCGTAACCGCGGGTTGATGGCCCAGAGTTTCGTCGCCGAGGGCGCGGCCGCGGATGATCCGGTCGCCTCGAATGCGACTGCTGAAGGACGCGCGCTCAATCGCCGCGTGGAAGTGCGCGTCGTAGCGTCTGGAGTCATCTCCTGATCGTCCCGTTCAGTTGATACTCCGCCGTCGCCGTAATGCCGTTCAGTCAAGTCACTGAACGGCATTTATTTTTTTCATGAGACTTCTCGTGCGGACCTGCGCTCGTCGGTCCCTGCCTGAACGCGGCTCGAATGACTTCAAACGCGCAACGCCTCAGATTGGCCGTATGATGCTGAAATCATCTCCAAGGTCCCGGATGCGGGTCCGCCATGCCATCAAAGAGCACAGATTCCACTGGACATGAGCGTGTGACTTACGCACTCAATGGCGATGCACACATTGATGAGCCGAGCAGGCTAAACCGATATCAGCGGGCGCTGGTCATGGGGGCGGGCATCGCCATCTCGTTTGTGCTGGTGCTGTTGACCGGCGTTGTGCTGCACTCGGCGGTCGCGGAATACATAGAGGATCGCTACAGAGACTTCTCTCTACGCCAAACTCGCCTGCAACTGGAGTTCCTCGAGCGGGAAAGAACCTTGCGAGCCGCGATCCTGCATGAAGAATCGGGGTGGGGCACGCGACCACTTCCACCCGCGGCCCTCATCGACGAATTTGCCGCGCAGCATGGACAAGTCATTCTGCAGAGACACGCGAATTTTGACCCGGTGATGATGCTCGGCGATGTTGGTCCGTCGCACCACGCATCGGATTTTGCACCGTATCTCGCGCTCGGCGTCGATTTTCATTATCGTGTTGGACCTTGGGCCAAGGTGCAGACCAATGCGGTGTCAGGCTATTTCTATTCACCGGACCGGCGCTTCGTCGGAATTCTTCCTGCACCGGCATCGGGCAACCCGGTCAAGCAAAGCGGCGCGATAGACGTCCACGAGCTTCTCGACCGCATTGCACCGGACCTCGGCGATCTGACAGACCCAACGGTGATCCAGCGGTTGCGAGAGGGCGAGGGTGCGACCTGGTTTGGGCCAGTCACAGATCCATTCGGCGACAAGCCCGCAATCCGGCTCGTCATGCCGGCTTTTAGTGAGGGCAAGATTTTCCTCGTCGCTGTCCGAAAGATCTACTTGGGTTCCATAATCGAAATACTTGCCGGGGGGCGCTACGATGAAGAATCGCTGCTGCTGGATTCCGCCGGCAATGTGATCCTCAGTACAGCCACGCCGGGTAGCGACGCTACGCTGACGCAACGGATTCTCGAGTCTCGTTCGCAAGCGACGCAGGGAACCGGGGAAAGCCGTCGCTATCGCAATCGACTTTTCACGGCCAGTGCGGAAGTAACGAATTCTGGCTGGATCATCGTTTACGCATTCACGTGGCGCACGATTCTGCGCGACTTGGGGCCGCGCCTCGCTGCGTACATTGCAGTGATGCTGCTGGTCCTGGGATTCATGTGGCTGCTTCTGTTGATGCTCGATCACAAGCTGTTCAAGCCCGACTACGAACGTTCGCAACGAGTATTCGAAAGTGAAGCCTTGAATCGCGCGATGGTTGCCGCTGCGCCGTCCGGGTTCGCGCTGCTGTCTTTTGAACAGGGCGAAATTCTGTTGCAGAGCAACCTGATGCGTAGCTACGAACTGAACACGCATCCGGACGAACCACGCTTGCACGAGCGTTTGCTCTCTCTCTATGACCACAGCCCCGACGCTCCCGCGTGGCAGTCCGATCTGGAGATGCCGCTCAGGCTAGCCGATGGCCGGGTGGACGACCTGCTGGTGAGCATGGTGCGCACCAAATATCGCGGGAAAGACGTGTTGCTATGCAGTTTTTCCGACATCACGACGCTGAAGAACACCGAACGCAAGCTGGACGAGGCGCGTGCCGCGGCGGACGCCGCCAACGAGGCGAAGTCGGCGTTCCTCGCGATGATGAGCCACGAAATACGCACGCCGCTCAATGCCATTCTCGGCAACCTCGAGCTGCTCGGACGCTCGCCGTTGTCGCCGTTGCAGGAGGAGCGGGTAGGGGTTGTCACGTCGTCGTCCACTGCGTTGCTCGGCATCATCAACGACATCCTCGATTTTTCGAAGGTGGAGTCGGGGCAGATGACGCTCGAGTCGATCAGCTTCGATCTCGGTCAGGTGATTCGTGAGGTGGCCGCGATGTTCGAACCAGTCGCGCAGGCGAAGGGGCTCGAGTTCGACTGCGTGATAGATGATGCGCTCGCGCCGCACTATCTCGGTGACCCGACGAGAATCCGCCAGATCGCGATCAATCTGGTCAGCAATGCGATCAAATTCACCGCCACGGGCGATGTCCTACTGGAGGTCTACCTCAAGGACGACACGGCCGACGATTCTCCGATCGTGATCGGTGTCAGCGACACCGGCATCGGCATGACTCCGCAGCAGCAGGAGACGCTATTTCATGCTTTTACGCAGGCCGATTCGTCGATTGCGAGGCGCTACGGCGGAACAGGCCTCGGACTCGCGCTCTGTCTGCGCCTGACTGAATTGATGCATGGCACGATTCGGGTGAAGAGCGAGTTGAATGCCGGAAGCACCTTTGTCGTGACCTTGCCCATTCCGGTGAGTGCAGCCACCCCGGTCAGCGCCCCAGGGCATACCAAAGCCGAACCGAAGTCCACCGAGATCGACACACACGCCATCCACATCCTCGTCGTCGACGATCAGCTCGCCAATCGGGAGCTGCTTGTCGCTCAACTTGCCACGCTGGGATACGAGGCCGATATGGCCGAAAGTGGCGGTGCGGCGTTGCGGCGCTTCAACGAGCGCCACTTCGATCTGGTGATGACCGACATCAATATGCCGGGGATGGACGGGTACGCGCTCGCGCGGTGCCTTCGTGCCCAAAGTTCGACGGTGCCGATCATCGCGATTACTGCGCACGTCGCGGCAGAAGTGCGCGCGCAATGCACGCAAGCGGGAATCGACGAGGTCCTGCTAAAACCTGTCCTGCTCGACACGATGGAAGCGACGGTGCGGCGGCTGGTCAACGAAGCAGCCAGGCGTCCCGCGAACGACACCGTGGCGAGGCGCGACATTTCGCAAGGGCCATTGCCCGAGCACATCCACGCCGCGATGACTCAGGCGCTGAGGGATTCGCTTCGGGAACTGCATGCCGCCATTGAGCTTGGGGATATGAAAACGGTGCTCGCCCAGCTTCATGCGGTACGCGGATCTTTCGCGATGATTCAGGAACCCGAAGTGGCGAATGCTTGCGCACAGATGGAGCAGCACGCCAGAAATAACGACATTCCTGAGGTTAAGGAGGGGCTCAATCGTTTTGAGCCACTCGCTTATTCGACGCTCGCGCGGCGCGTTATGAGCGTATAGCCGGAGACGTGAGTTTTTGGCTTCAGCCATGGATCGGCGTCAGGAGAAGCAAGAACTGAGTGTCGACTTTCCTGATTGCGCTCCCGGCGTTGGCCAAAATCTTCGATGCCCATTTCACCGACGCGCCACACTCGGCACCCGTCCAGTTTCCCCTTGATGCCCCAGCGCGCGCGACAGATTGCCCACCTCTCGCTTGAGCAACGCCGCGAAGTGCGCGACGCGCTCGTCGGTTACGCGCACGCTCGGCCCGAAGATGCACACCGAACCCGCCACCTGGTTCGCACCGTTGAAGAACGGCGCGGCCACCGCTACTGCGCCGGCGATCAGCTCGTGATGGCTGGTGCCGAAGCCCTTTGCGCGGACCGCATCGAGATCGGCGGCGAGCGCCGCGACGTCCTGATCCGGATCGGTCAGATACCGCCGCAGATCGTCCTCTGACAGCGGCATCTGCGAAAGAATCGTGCGGCCGCTCGCGCCGAGCACGAGCTTCTCGCGATAGCCGACTCCGCGCCGGAAACTGAGCGGCTGCGGACTTTCCAGTTCGGCGACGCAAATCCGGTAGGTCCCCTCCGGCACGAACAACGCGACCGTCTCCGAGGTCGCTTCCCAAAGCTCGCGCAGCATCGGCTGCGCGAGCTGCGCGATCGTATTGTTCGCCATCCAGGCGTGCGCGACTTGCGCGACCGAACTGCCGAGCCTGAAGCGCTGCGGCTCGCCCGACGACGCGAGAAAGCCGTTCTGTTCGAGCGTATTCAGCAGTCGGTACAGCGTCGGTCGGCTCAGGTCCACGCGGGTCAGCAACTCCGCGACGGTCAATTCCTTGTCCCCGGGTCGGAACACCAGAAGAATTTCTAGCGCTCGTTCGACTGCGCGCACATTTTCGTGCGGCTTTTTTTCTTCCATTTGAAATTTCCTTTCCGCGAAGGTCCGCGTCGATTGCACATTGTAGTGAAAGTCCCTATCGGCACGAACTTGACTCACATCAATCTGTCCGTACAATGAGACCATATTCTCATACAACGGACAACCGGATTCGGAGGAATTATGGACAAGAACATGTCGGAGACGCTGGTTCGCACTGGCCCGGGCACGGCGATGGGTAATCTGATGCGTCGCTATTGGGTGCCGGTGCTGCTCGCGAGCGAAATCGCGGAGCCCGATTGCCCGCCGGTGCGCGTGCAGATCCTCGGCGAAAAGCTGCTGGCCTTTCGCGATTCCGAAGGCCAGCCCGCGCTGATCGACGAGTTCTGCTCGCACCGCGGCGTGTCGCTCTACTTCGGCCGCAATGAAGAGAACGGCATTCGCTGTTCGTATCACGGCCTCAAATTCGACCGCAACGGCAACTGCGTCGAGGTGCCGTCCGCACCGCAGGCGTGCAAGCACATGGGCATCACCGCGTATCCGTGCATCGAACGCGCGGGCATCGTGTGGGCGTACATGGGGCCGAAGGACCGTCAGCCGGCGCCGCCGGATCTCGAGTGGTGCAACCTGCCGGACAGCCACGTATTCGTGTCGAAGCGGCTGCAGGAATCGAACTACCTGCAGGCGATGGAAGGCGGCATCGACACGAGCCACGTGTCGTATGTGCACCGCTACGAAGTCGACGATGACCCGATGCACCAAGGCACGAAGGCGCTCGACTACATCAAGGCGGACGGCAACGTGATCTTCGAGATCGAGAAGCAGCCGTTCGGCCTCACGCTGTTCGGCCGCCGCAACGGCGAGCCGGATTCGTACTACTGGCGCGTCACGCAGTGGCTGTTCCCGTGGTACACGCTGATCCCGCCGTTCGGTGACCATTCGCTCGCGGGCCACGTGTGGGTGCCGATCGACGATCACAACTGCTGGGCGTGGAGCATCAACTTCCGCCCGGACCGTCCGCTCGACGAGCAGGAACTGGCCGACCTGAATGCCGGCAAGGGCATTCACTGCGAGTACGAGGAGGGCGGCTCGTTCCGTCCGAAGGCGAACAAGGACAACGACTACCTGATCGACCGAAAGGCGCAGAAGGAAAAGCGCGCGTACTCGGGCGTGTTCGGCTTCGCGATGCAGGACGCGTCGCTGCAGGAAAGCATGGGTCCGATCCAGGACCACAGCAAGGAAAAGCTGTTGCCGACCGACCGCGCGATCGTGATGGCGCGCCGCATGATGTACGAGGCGGCCACGGCGCTGGTGCCCGACACCGATCCGCCCGCAATCGACGCCGACCAGCAGCGCGTGCGCGCTGCCGGCGTCTTGCTGCCGCGCGATCAGAAGCCACAGGAATGGGCGGTGATCCATCTGCACGACGGCAAGGACCAACCGATCTACACGATCTGATGCACGGCGGGGCCGGGCTTCTCTCCGCCCCCGTGTGTCGTCGTCTGGTCCGACTGGACCTTCTGCCCATTCCGCAAAAGGAGGCCGGCTGCGCGCCGGCAAGCAATGCAGCAACGTAAAAGACTCGAAGACAAGGTCGCGCTGATCACTGGCGGCGGAGGCGGCATCGGCGCCGCGACCGCGCGCGTGTTCTGCGCCCAGGGCGCTGCGGTAGTGCTCGTCGATGCGAATCCGGAGGCGCTCGCGCGCGTCACTGAAGACCTGAAGGAGGCCGATCCGTCGGCGCGTGTCGAGACGTTCCCGGCCGACGTGTCGGATGACGCCGATGCGGTGCGCGCGGTGCAGTTCGCCGCCGCTTCGTTCGGCCGGCTCGACGTGCTGGTCAACAACGCGGCGATGCGCAACTACAGCGCGCTCGCCGACGCGACGCCGGCCGAGTGGCAGGCGATGGTGTCGGTCAATCTGGTCGGCACGTCGAACTATTGCAGGGCGGCGCTGCCGTTCCTGCGTCGCGCGGGCCGCGCGAGTATCGTCAACGTATCGTCGTGCTATGCGGTGACCGGCCGCAAGGGCATGGGCCTGTACGACGCGACCAAGGCCGGCATGCTGGCGATGACCCGCACGCTCGCGTTCGAAGAGACCGCGAACGGCGTGCGCGTGAACGCGATATGCCCCGGGTCGACGCTGACCGGATTCCACGTGAACCGCGCCATTGCAGCGGGCAAGAGCGTCGAAGTGCTGAAGACGCAGCGCCAGGACACCTCGCTGATCGGCCGCTGGGCGTCGCCCGAAGAGATCGCGTGGCCGATCCTGTGGTTCGCGAGCGACGAGGCGTCGTACATCACCGGCACGACGCTGATGGTCGACGGCGGCCTGTCGGCGATGTGAGCGGAGGAGAGGTGGCATGAACATGACCGATTCCACGCTGATGGTGCGGGTCGCCGCACGGCGCGACGAAGCCGACGGGATCGCCGGCTTCGAGTTCGTCGATGTCGACGGCCGCGAGCTGCCGCCGTTCGAGGCGGGCGCGCACATCGACGTCTACGTGCCCGGCGGGCCGGTGCGGCAGTACTCGCTGTGCAACGCGCCTCACGAGCGTCACCGGTATCAGATCGCGGTGTTGCGCGACGCCGATTCGCGCGGCGGATCGCTGCGCATGCACGAAGCGGTGAACGAAGGCGACGCGATCCGCATCGGCGTACCGCGCAATCATTTCCCGCTCGCCCGCCATGACGCGAAGCCGCTATTGCTCGCGGGCGGCATCGGCGTCACGCCGATTCTCTGCATGGCGGAGCAGCTGGCAGCGATGGGCGCGGCGTTCGACATGCATTACTGCGCGCGCTCGAAAAGCCGTGCGGCGTTCGTCGAGCGAATCGCCGCGTCGTCGTGGGCGGACAACGCGCAGTACCACTTCGACGACGAGCACGGCATGCTCGATCTGAACGCACTGCTGACAGGCGGCGCGGACCGGCATCTGTACGTGTGTGGTCCGCAGGGCTTCATGAACGCGGTGCTCGATACGGCGCGCTCGCTCGGCTGGAGCGACGATCGTCTGCATTACGAATACTTCGCGGCGGCGCAGCCTGCCGGCGACGGCGGCTCGTTCGACGTGCGGCTCGCGCGCTCGGGCCGCGTCGTGTCGATTGCGGCCGATTGCACGGTCACGCAGGCGCTCGCGGCGGCGGGCGTCGACGTGCCGGTGTCGTGCGAGCAGGGCATCTGCGGCACCTGCATCACGCGGGTGCTCGAAGGCGAACCCGACCACCGGGATCTGTACCTGTCGCCTGAGGAGCAGGCCCGCAACGATCAGTTCCTGCCGTGCTGTTCACGTGCGAAGTCGAGGGTGCTGGTGCTCGATCTGTAACGGCATTCGCCCGCGCCGGTCACAGCAGGCGGCCGGCACCCTATCCATCAGAAAGAAAGAAAACGGGCGGCCGCTGGCACGCCCGGCATTGGAGGAGTCATGGAGAAGAATCTGGCGTCGTCGGAGGGCATGTCCGCGAACGTCTGGGCCACGAACGGCGCACGGGAGGCGAGCAGCGCCGACACGAACCCGTATCGCTGGGTCGCGCTGTTCATCGTCTGGGCCGCGTTTCTGCTCAGCTATGTGGTCCGCGTGGCGTGGAGCACGGTGGCCGCGCCGGTCGGCGCGTCGCTCGGCATCAGCGTGTCGATGCTCGGTGCGTTCGTGACCGCGTTCTACGCGGGCTATGTGCTTGCGAACGTGGTCGGCGGCATGCTGACCGATCTGCTCGGCGGTCGCGCGATGCTCACGCTCGCGCTGCTGCCGCTCGGCGTACTCACGTTTACGTTCGGCTATACGCATTCGCTCGCCTTCGGCATCGTGATTCAGGCGGCGATGGGTTTCGCGGCGGGCGCCGACTACTCGGCCGGCATGAAGATCATTCCCGCATGGTTCACGCGCGACCGGGGCCGCGCAATGGGCCTCTACACGACCGCGACGTCGCTCGCCGTCGTGATCGCGAACGCGGTCGTGCCGTCGTTCTCAGCGCGGCACGGCTGGTCGAACGCATTCCATATGCTCGGCATCGTCACGTTCGCGTGGGGCATCGTCACGTTGCTGCTGCTGAAGAACCGGCCTTCGAACGAAGCGAAGCCCGCGCGCAACAGCCTGCAGGACATGCTCGGCCTGTTGCGCAACCGGAACCTGATTGCCCTGTCGATTGCGGGCTGCGGCGGCTTGTGGGCGACCGTCGGCTTCGCCGCATGGGGCAACGCGCTGATGACGCGCCAATACGGCATTGCACCGATCGTCGCTGGATCGATCGTCGCGTCGTTCGGCATCGGCGCGGTGATCGCGAAGCCGACGCTCGGCTGGATCTCCGATCTGCCTGGCGTGTCGCGGCGGATGATGTCGATCGGCTGCCTGATAGCGTTCACGATCGCGCTGCTGGTGTTCGGCTACTGCTCGACCGCGCATCAGTTCTATCTGGTCGCGCCGATCCTCGGGGCGTTCTCGTTCGGCTATCTGCCGGTGCTGATGGCACAGGTGAGCGACGCATCCGGCAAGCGCCTCGCCGGCGCGAGCGCCGGCTGGACCAATGCGATCTGGCAGTCCGGCAGCGCGGTGTCGCCGATGGTGGTCGGCTCGCTGTATGGCGCGAGTCATTCATTCATGCTCGCGCTCGTCACGCTCGCGATCGGACCCGCTATCGCGGTCGTCGCGATGTTCTTCGTCAATCCGCACATCGCACGCGAATGACCGACTCTCTCCGGCAGCCGCCGCGGCCACGCGCCGGCTACCGCGACCACAGAGATCGAACGATCACGCTTTCGCAGCACAAAACAACTCAATTTCCAGCAGGAGACACATGGTGAAGCACAAGCCTCTCGCCAGGCCCTCGAAGGTCCTTTTTGCATGTGGTATTGGTATCGGCATCAGCGGCGCGGCGCACGCGCAGTCGTCGGTCACGCTGTACGGCATCGTCGACTCGGGGGTGACCTACGTGACTCACGCTGTCACGCCGCAGGGATCGTCTGGCACCCAGGTCGCGCTCGGCACCGGCAACCGGCAGAATTCGCGTTGGGGTTTTACCGGCAAGGAAGATCTCGGCAACGGACTGCGGGCGATTTTCACGCTCGAATCGGGCATGGCGATGAACACCGGCGCGCTGCAGCAAGGCGGGCGGCTGTTCGGCCGGCAAGCGTTCGTCGGACTCGAATCGGACCGCTACGGCGCGATGATGCTCGGCCGGCAGATGACGCCGATGTACCGCTACTTCCTCGCGCTCGACCCGCTCGGTTATTCCAGTTACGGCCTTTCCGCGCAGGACGCGCAGTTCGTCGGTCGCGCGGATAACGCGGTGTCGTATCTCGGCCATGTGGGACCGTTCGAGCTGAATGCGCTCTACAGCTTCGGCTATGACGCAGTCGCCTCCAACGTGCCGGTGGCGGGCTCGTTCCGCGTCGGCAAGCAGTACGACATCGGTGGACGCTACGTGCAGGGGCCGCTGAATCTGACGTTCGTGTACGAGCAGCGCCAAGGCTCGGTGATCGCGACATCGGGCGATAGCGAGCGGCGCTACGTGGCCGGCGGTTCGTATGCAATCGGCAAGGCGACGCTGTACGGCGGCTACGAATTGCTGCTGAACGATGTCCCGTCGACGCTCACCGCATCGCCGCCGCAGTCGATGGCGTTCGCGGGCGTGCGCTACAAGGCGACGCCGGCGCTGGACCTCGCAGCCGCGACTTACTACCACGCGTATCGCCAGGTCGACGCGCACGCATTGAGCACCGGCGTCAACGCGGACTACTGGCTGTCGAAGCGCACGGCGCTGTACACCGACATCACCTATGTGATCAACAGCTCGAAGGCCGCGCTGAGTGCGACCGGATGGGCGACTTCGGTCGCGACGACGACCGTGAAGACCGGCGCGAACCAGCTGGCGGTTGCGATCGGCGTGCTGCACAAGTTCTGACGGCGGCGGCGCGCGCGCTCAATCGCTCAGTGCATCGCGATGATCGCGCGGGCCTTTCGCCGACGCGTAATATCGCTGCAACGCGTCGGTCGAGCGCGCGCCCAGCGTGCGGACCTGGACGAGCCAGTCGGTTTCCACCGGCCACTCACCGCCGATCACGCGTGGATAGATCTGTCGTGCGTACCGATGCAGTGCCTTCGCGCCGATGTTGCCGCTTACGCCAAGCAGCGCATGTAAGCTCGCGTGCGTCGCCTTGATATCGACAGCCGCGCTGTTTGCCGCGAGCCGCGCGACGAGCGAGCGGATCTGTTCGATGCCGTTCAGGAACGATTCGTCGAGCAGATCGAGCGAGACCAGTTCTTCCAGGTGCGGTTCGTCGAGCAGGCTTTCTTCAGCGATAGGGGTGGCCGCGTGCGCGCTCGCAGTGGGGGCCAATGCCACCGGCGTCGCCGCAAAATCCGTTTGCGCGCTTTCGCCCGCGGTTTCCGCAATCCGTTGTGAAGATGGAGAGTCCGCACCCAACTCGCCGCGTGTGCCGAACTGCCGTGCGAGACATGCGTACAGCGAGCCCGCTTGCACCGGCTTGATCAACACCTCGTTCATCCCGGCGGCAAGGCAGGCCTGCACCGCTGCGGGATCGGTGTGACTGGTCAGCGCGATGACAGGCAGCGTCGCGTAGGCATCGGTGCGCGCGCGAATCGACTTCGTCGTCTCGATGCCGTTCATGCCCGGCATGTTGACGTCCATCAGGATCGCGTCGATGAAGCCGTCTTCGTGCAGGTTGGTCAGCACCGCCTGACCGTGGTCGGCCTCGATTACGCTCGCGCCGCAGCGCTCCAGATAAGCCTTTGCGACGAGCCGGCTGTAGGTGTCGTCGTCGGCAATCACGAAGGTTCTGCCGGCGAAGCCGTCGGGCAGCTCGCCCGGCTGATGCCGCACGCCGTTGTCGAACAGGGCCTGCACCGCGGTGATCAGCTCCTGCACACTCGACGTCTTGCCGATGATCTCGTCCATGCCGGCGCGCCGCGCGCGCAGCCGCACCGCGTTGCCCGGTTCGGCGGTGTAGGCGGCGATCAGCACGTTGCGGTTCGGGCAGTCCCGGTCGGCCCGGATGCGCTCGGTCGTCGCATAGCCGTCCAGATCGGGCATGCTGATGTCCATCAGCACGAGGTCGTAGAGCGGCGCGCGCCGCAGCGTGGCGAGCGCAAGCTCGCCGCCCGACGCCTCGCTGACATAGGCGCCTGCCTTCGTCAACACGCGGCGGGTGCGGGCGCGCAGCGTAGCGTCGTCGTCGACGACGAGCACGCGCTTGCCCTTGAACGCCGGCATCGCGCGTTCGAACAGGCGCCGCTCGTGCTCGGCGACCTCGTCGGCCGCCACCGGCGGAAAGCGCAGCGTGAATGCGGTGAACTTGCCGAGTTCCGATTCGCAGTCGATGCTGCCGCCGAACGCGCGCATCGCGCGCTGGCAGTACGCGAGCCCGAGCCCGGTGCCGCCCGAGTTGCCGGCCGTGCGAAACGGCTCGAACAGATGCTGCAGGATCTCCGCCGCGATGCCGGGGCCGGTGTCGCGCACGATCACCGAGTTGCTATCGACGGTCAATGTCAGCGTCGCCTGCGGATACGCGACGATGTGATGCAGCGCGTTCTTGATCAGGTTGAACAGCGTGAACAGATAGACCGTCTCGTCGACCTTGAACACGAAGTCGCGGTTGACGACGACGCTCACCTTCGCGCGTTCCTTGTCGTTGTCGAAGCCGTATTCGGCGAGCGCCTTGCGCGTGGTCGCGCCGGCATGCAGGTAGCTGAGGCTATCCGGGCGGATCGATTTCGCGGCGACTTCGTCGAGCGTCATCGCGATGATGCGCAGGCCGCGCTCGATCGACAATTGGCCCTGCGCGAGATGGTTGTACATCAGTGAGGCCGTGCCGTCGGTGAGCGTCGGCGCCGCGCCCGCCTTGTTCGCCGAGGGCAATGCTTCCTCGACGCGGTCGAGCACGTGCCGCAACTGGCTCAGCGGATTGCGCATCTCGTGCGCGATGGAACCCGCGAGCGCCTGCAACGCGCGGTTCTTTTCGACGAAGATGCGTCCCTTGCTGATCGCGTGGCTGAACGCCATGCTGCACAGCACGACCACCGGCAGCAGCGCGAGATTGGACTTGTCGTCGGCGCTGAGAACGATCGGCGTCGGCGAGCTCAACACGCCGGCAAGGCCGCCGGAAAACACGCCGATACCGATGCACGTTATCAGCAGCAGCGGGTTGTCGATACACAGCGCCAGAATGAAGATCATCATGACCTCGGTCATCATCCACATCGTGGAGAAGCCGTTTCTGACGGTCAGGAACGTGCAGACGAACGGCAGCACGTAAATCAGGCAGCAATGCCAGTAGATCAGCAGAGCGGGGTTGTAGCGCCTCGGCCAGCGCGCCTGGAACAGCAGCGGGACGCAGACGGCCGCCGCGCTGAGCCGCAGCAGCAGGTTGTCGTAAGGCTGCGGAAGGAGGTAGGTCCAGACGATGTAATAGATGGGGTGACACAGGAGGCCGAGTGCGCCTCCCCATCGAATCGCGAACCTGCTTCTTTCCAGCATATCCCGCATGCTTTCGCGCGGTCTCGCCATCAGGCCTCCGAGTTCATCAGGAACCCATCATTTCATGCGTATTGAATTGCTGTGCTTCGACGCCTTCGGCGAGCGAATCGCCGTTCTTGCCGTGAAACGGTCCGACCGAAAAGCCGTACCTCTTCAGAAGACCATGAGTATAAGAGACCGACCACACGGGCGGGCTACCGATGATGAAATCGGATGCGATGCCTTCTTGCCACGCGGAATAACCTTCGGCAAAGCAGGTATAGCAGTCGCGGGTGGACGGCAGCCTGAACGGGAAAGCGGTGTCGAGTTCAGCGGGCCCACGCGCGAAACATTCAATATAGAGCGTATGACCGCGAGAAGCGAGTTCCGCTTCGACGCTGGCCGCGCGCGGATGCGAATCGTCGATCCAGAATTGCGCGCGTTTGAGATCCGCGGCGCTCAGGTAGGGCACGCTCGTGCTGCTCGCGAGGATCGCGCCGTCGAAGTCAGGGAGCGGCGTGTCCGGGCTGAACGTATGCACCGAGACTTTCGATTTGCCGAGCAGGTCCGACGCGAGCAACTCGTTCGCCTGATCGGTCAGCAGGTTGATCTTGTCCGGCAGATCGATCAGCACCAGTTCCTTCGGCGCATCCTTGTACAGCAGATACTTCGCGACCGTCGTGCCGAGCCGGCCGGCCGCGCCGAACAGCGCGAGCTTCGTGTTGCCGAATTCGAGGCTGAGCTGTTCGCAGCAATGCATCGCCCAGTCCTTCAGCATCGCCGCGGTCGCCGCGTGGCCGGTCGTGATGTGAGGCGGCTTGACCGGCCGGGGCAGCGCCCCGTAGTTGCATGCGTACGGCGTCGACGCGCCCATCGCGACCATGTTCAAGCCCGCCTTTCTGGCGAGCTCCAGCGCCGGAAAGAATTGCGTCGCCCGAAAGCGCTTGATGCCGCGCGGGCTGCCGAGCCACATTTCGAGCGGCACCGGGCAGGCGATATTCGCGCCGATCACCTGCGAGCCCGAATAGATCGGCGATGCGATGAAAGGCTTGGTCTTCCACAACTCTTCTTCGAACGACTCGCTGCGTTCGCGAACGTTGTGAAAAGAAAATGAAAGGGTCTCCCAATCGGTCGCGTGAAACAGAAAGCCGACTCCCCCCTGACGGGCCGGCAGGCTATCGCGGATCTGTTCCGGGTGAATTTCGTGCTTGAGCGCAAGCGGTGCACTATTCCGATGCAAAAGAAGTCCGGTTGGCTCGTTTGAAACGGTCGACAGGTCTTTAAGGAGAGCGGTCTTCATTGGTTTTTCCTTGGTTCTGATTAGACGCTGGAAAAGTCAGCGCGCGGCGTGGCCAGCCGGTTGGACCGGCGACCCTTCAACTCTAGAGAAATCCGCACCGATACGCCCGTCTGTTCGTGCACACAGCATTCACGAGCGGTTCAAGACGGGTTGCCCGCCGGGTGGGAATCGGCTCTGGGCAATCTTTTGAAAGAATTACGGCAGAACTTTCGATGTATTACGGCACGTCGTGCGCCGTCCTCGAATGGCAAAAGGACCGCTCGGCGGCCCTTTGCTTGCATTTCCGGCGAATACCTGATTAGCGTGTGATGCTATAGCCGATTCGCGCAATCCAGCGATGCTGGTTGTAGTCGAGAATGTCCTCGCCATAACCGCTAAAGAAGCCGAGCCATACGTAACCGCTGTCCTCGCGGTAAAAGAACAATGCCGGCATGTAACTCATGTCGCGCAAAGGCGCCGAGTACATCTGGCCCGGCGCCTACAGAGGACAACGTCATGCGTCAGCGCGACACGGCGAAGCCAATGCGCGCGGCCCAGCGGTGCTGGTTGTAAGAGAGAAGATCTTCCGCGTAGCCGTTGAAATAGTTTAGAAACAGATACCCGCCCCATGCACTGCCGAACATCTTGGCAAGCGGGTAGGTAAATTGTACGTCGACGCTTCCATAGGTCGATTTCGTGCCCTTTCTCAACGTGGTCGCGAGCTGCCAGCCATCCGGGCTGCCGTATTTGACGAGCAGGTCGACATAGCCGCGATAGTTGGCGATATCCGAATTCGTGTCCTGTTTGTGCGTGTAGGCGTAGATTTTCGGCTCGATGGTCAGGTGGTTGGCGTTGAGGTCGCCAAAATCCCAGATCGGCTTGATGTAGACATAGTCAATGCCACGCGACCCGGGACCGGCGGTTCCGTTCGACTCGTGCTCGTAGCCCGACTCGATGCCCATCCGGGTGAACCAGCTGGTCCTCCACCCGGTGTCCTCCAGGTAGTAGAAAAGAGCGGGCATGTAGCTCGTATCGTAGAACGGGTTCATATGCCCGCGGATATCCCACAGAGAAGTCTGCGTGTAGGCGAAGTAAAGGTTGTCGAGAAAACCGCGTGAACGCGGATCATCGGGCAGTACGAAGCGGAATTTGAAGCTGACCTGGAATTTGGCGAGACCGCTTTCCGACGAGTCCCAGCCGTCGGCGAAGTAGGTGGGCTGGTAGAACGAAAATCGCCCTACGAGAAAGGTGCCGAGGTCCGGCACCAAGGAATTCGAGGGCTTCACGGTCGAAGGCGGCACTTGCGCGGCGATCGACTCGTTGCCGGGCATCGGCCCTTCGGCTGGCGCGATCACGACCGGTGCGGATGCGGACGCAACCGCCGCCGCAGACGCGGGCGTCGCTGTTGCGGCGCTGGCCGTCGCCGCGTTGCGAGGCATGCGAGTGAGCAGGACCACCGAAGGTGATACGTCGACGCCAGGCACGTCGATGCGAAGCGCACCGCGCGCCCAATCGGGCCATGGCGCGCTATAGCTGACCGCCTTCATCTCGCCGGCCGCTAGCCGGACATGCTCGGGTGCGCCGGATGCGCGGGTGAGCAGTACGGCCCTTGGCAGGGCCTCGCCGTTGGTCAGCGTGACGCTCAAGGTGCGAGGCACGTCGACCGACGTGCCGGAGGGTGCGTCGCCGGTGTAGACGATCGTCACGACAAGCGGTTCGTCGGACCTCGCTTCGCGCGGCGGACGCAATATGGAAACCCCGGCGACGCTATACGCAGAGTAGCTGCCGAGCACCAGCGCACTGATGCAAACCGATAGGCTGGGGAGCAGTTTGGAAAATGAGCCGGAAAGCGGACTCGACGACAATCGGAAAACGCGCGAGCGATGGCTGCGAACGCCAGACTGGCGGTTTTTCTTCACGCGAGACATCAATCGATTCCGCACGCGGAGCTCCTATTGGTCTACGAGTTCAGGTCGCAATGAGACGATAGCGTCAAAGCATGCAGTTGGATAGAAAATCAGGGTCCGCGTTTTGATTGCGGAAACTGCCATCCACGCCGGTTCCCGCTATCCGTTTTTTCGCTCATTCTGCCAGTGCTATTAGGAATGGCGCGAGTGGAAAAAGACCTGCCGCGCTATCGATGCGAATAGCGACGGGAACAGCGTCGGAACAGCGTCGGAACAACGTCGGAATAGCGTCGTGTCGTTGCATTTTCGCAACGGAGCTTTAAATGTTAAATCGCGGGTGATTCGCGCCTTGATATATCCGTTGGGCGCGCCGCAGTTTTCGCTCATGACAATTGCGTGGCGATTCGCGATTCGATTGCCCGGCAAATCGTTGCCCAATCAATGCGACAGTTGAAAGCCCGCTTCAATAGGCGAATTTCCGGTATTGCTCCGGCGCGCCCGTCTTGTCGAGTTCGCTCACGCGCGGCATATGGCGCAGTAGTCGCTTCGCGCGTGAGGTCAATTGCGCATAGACGGCTTCGGGTACGTCGATGCGGACTTCCGGTCGGAAATACCAGCTGCGGCTATAGCCGATCACGACCATCGGACGCGGCAGGTCGGTCCGGTTCGGCGTGCCGCGATGGAGCGCGCGCACGTCGCGAATCATCACGTCGCCGAGTTCCATCGTGATCGCATGCAACGGCAGGCGGCCGTCGCGCCACGCGTTCAGCGCGTCGTCGGAGCGCATCCGATGCGTGCCGAGCGTCGTTTCGAATGGGCCGTTCTCGAGCGTGACGTCACACAACGGAAAGTTGACCGCGAGCTGGAACGACGGGGTTTCCGCTTCGCCTTCGAACAGCGCGGGTGTGTCGCGATGAATCTCCTGATACGTCGAGCCGTTCAACGGCGTGTCGGTGGCCAGCTGGCACATCACGGGATCGTCGCCGGCCACGCGCTCGACGATGCCGAGCACGTCCGGATCACAGAAGATCGACTGATCGGCGAAGACCCCCGTGAACGGCAGCGTGACGTAGTGCCGGTTTTCGCCGCGCACGGCGGTCGCCCGCGCGGCAATCTGCTGTTGCAGCAATGGCGCGAACGCGTCGCGCCATGCGAGCAGCGTCGCTTTCGGGAAGTGCTGGCGCAGAACGACCATGCCGTCGCGTTCGAACGTCGCTGCGCAATCATCGAGTTGTTCAGTCGAAAAGCGGCCCACGGTTGTCTCCTTTGTCGAGTCGTTGAGTCGGGGCTTGCCTAGGTAGCCTGCATGTGACGCTCATTCCATCGGCGAGACCAGCAGCGACACCGGCACGCCGTGACAATCGACTTCCGCGAGGACCGTCGCGCCGAGTTCTTCGCCCAAGCTGGTGCGCGCGTCGATCGGAGTTCCATTGCGGTCGATGCGCAGAATGTTCAGCGGCCACGACGGCCGCGTCAGCCTCTCGTGCGCAAACGCGCCGACCCACAGCGGCGCCGCGGCGGTGCCGTTGCCGACCGCGTAGGCGCTCGGCCAGAAACGAAGCACATAACGTTCCTCGCGCGATTCGCCCGGCCGCATGAAGATCAGCGACGACGGCACGCCATTGTTCAGCTTCGGCAGCACCGGCAGCGACACCGCCGCGACGTCGGGCGAAGCGAGCGACAGCAGGCTGTGCGCGGACACGTCGGTGCCCTCGATCCAGCCCCGCGCGCGCAGTAGCTCGCGGATCGAAGCGGGTTCGGAGACCCATTGCAGCGTCAGCGGCTCCTTGCGATCGCCGCCCATGTCGGAGCGATAGCACGGCAGCCGCTGCCACTCGGAGTGTTTCCACTGCGCCTGCGTGAACTGCACGGGTGGTGGTTGCGGCGCGGTGTTCGGCGGCGCCGGCATGGCGACGCCGAGCTGCAGCCCGACGCTGAGCACGACCACCGCGAGCACCACGAGCGGCATGAAACGGCGCGGCGGCGGCGGCCGCGGATGCCGCCAGATCGCCGTCAGCGCGATCAGCGCGACCCACACATAGGCGAGCGCCGCGCCGCCGATCGCGTCGGACACCCAGTAGCGGCCGAAGTACACGCCCGCGAGCGCGACCACGATCACGACGATGATGCTCGCTCCGGCAACCAGCACGCCTTCGAGCTTGTCGACCCGACGAGCGAGCAGAAACGCGAGAAAGCCGTAGACGATCACCGTCGCGGCGACGTGATTGCTCGGAAACACGAAGTGGCCTGTCATCAACTCATTGGGCGGCGCGCGGCGCATCGCGAGTTGCAGGCCGAGAATCAGCAGCTGCGAAAACACGACCGCGGCGAGCCAGTAGGTGATCGTGCGCCAGCGCCGCTCCCATACCATCCACAGCGCAACCGTGACGACCAGCGCGAGCAGCGTGATGCCGCTGCCGAGCGTCCCGAGCGCCGCGAGTACCGTGTCGCCCCACGGCGTGCGCACCGATTGCAGGAAGTGATAGACGGACAGATCGATGGTCGTCAACGGATCGCCGCTGACGACGTCTTCAAGGACCCCGAAGAAAAGCGCGCCGGCCACCAGCACGATCAGCGATGTCGCGAGCAGATGGGTCGCATCGGGCGTGTCGGGGTCGAGCATGCGGCGCGCGATGCGGCCGAGCGGACCCGGATGTCGACATGCCCAGCTGCCGAGACGACGGCCCGCCGCGCTCGACCACGCGTTCGCGTGCGATACGAGGAACCCCGCGCCGCGAAAGCTGAGCCACACGATGCACACCAGCATCGCGATGATCACGACGAGCCGGAACGACACCGCGCCCGCGAGCAGCACCGATGCGCCTAACACGACACCGGGCAGGATGTGCGCGGGCGCCCACAACAGCGCGGACAGCACGTTGATCGCGAGGAAGCGCAGCGGCCGCATGCCCATCATGCCCGCGACGACCGGCACGATCGCCCGCAATGGGCCGATGAAGCGGGCGAGCACGACGCTCTTCGCGCCATGCTTCAGAAAGAAGCGCTGGCCCGCGTCGAGTACGCCGGGGTGTGCGCGGAACGGCCACAGGGTGACGATGCGCTCCTTGTAGCGATCGCCGAGCCAGAAGCTGGCGCCGTCGCCGGCGACCGCGCCGACGATCGCCCACACGAAGACCCAGGCAAGACTCAGCGAGCCGGTGCCGGTCAGCGCGCCGGCGAGGAACATCGCGGTGCTGCCGGGAACGAAGGTGCCGATGACCGCGATGGATTCGAAAAATGCGGCGAGAAACACGACCGCGAGCATCCACGTCGAGTGGCCGGCGAGCAGATGCAAAAGGTGGCTGTAGGCGTGCTCCATCGTGCGCGATCGGCGGTTCTCGGGCGTGACGATCGATCATAACGCGCACGGGCAAACGGTGGGCGCGGGCGGGGGCGGCGCTTCTGCAGCGGTCGGGCGATCGGCTCAGAATAGATATCGTGGCTCGGCGGATCGATGCGCTTGGGGGAGCTATGAAGACAGCAACCGGTGGGATCGTATGGTCGGCGTTGCTCGTGACGCTGTTGACGGTGGGGGGCGCGGGGACGGTCGAGGCTCAGCAACTGGGCAATCCTGGCGGCAGCCAAGCCGGGACTCGTGCGGGCACCGGCGCGGGCACCAGCGCGGACAGCGGCAATGCGGCTGCCGGCGGCGCAATGGGCATCGGTACCGGCGTCAGTCCGAGTGCGATGCCGGGGCCGGGCATGTCGGCGGGTGGCTCGTATGGGCTCGGCGCCGGTGGCGCGACCGGCTCGGGCGGCGCGCTCAACAACATGCGCGCGAACGGCACGGCGCTCTACATGAGTCCCGACCCGCGCGCGCCGAACGTGACCGGCCGCGCGGCGCCGCCGCGCTAGGGCGGCGGATAGAATGCAGTTCCGATCCGACCACAGGGGAAGGGAATGGCACACGGTGAGCACAAGTATCGCGTATCGGTGCAATGGACCGGCAACCGCGGCAGCGGCACCTCCGGCTACCGCGACTACGGCCGCGACCACGTGATTTCTTCCAGCGGCAAGCCCGACATTCCGGGCTCGTCGGACCCGGCGTTTCTCGGCGACGCGACGCGCTGGAATCCCGAGGACCTGCTGGTCGCGTCGGCGAGCGCGTGTCACAAGCTTTGGTACCTGCATCTGTGCTCGGACGCGGGCATCGTAGTGCTCGACTATCGCGA
The DNA here is from genome assembly GCF_040948765.1 of Paraburkholderia sp. BR10923. Lineage (NCBI taxonomy): Bacteria > Pseudomonadati > Pseudomonadota > Betaproteobacteria > Burkholderiales > Burkholderiaceae > Paraburkholderia > Paraburkholderia sp. BR10923. The sequence goes on from NZ_JBFPKO010000036.1 coordinate 23,072, forward strand.
CGACGCCGAAGGCACGATGCTCGATTCCGGTCACGAAGGCCGCTTTTCGCAGATCGTGCTGCGCCCGCGCGTGACGATCCGCGCGGGCGGCGACGTCGAGCAGGCCATGCATCTGCATCACGTCGCGCATCAGAAGTGCTACATCGCGAACTCGGTCAACTTTCCGATTCTCTGCGAGGCGGTCGTGGAGACGGATGTGCGTTGAGGCGCGGGCGGCGGCGCCAGGCATGCGAGCCGGCGGGCGAGCAGGGCGCCGGCCAGCCACTCGTTCATGCTCAACGATTGCCGTCGAGCAGATCGCCGAGCAGTTCGTCGAACGCGGCTTGCGCGTCTTCGAGTTCCTGCAGCGCGGCGTCGAAAGTCTGCAACGCAAATTGCGAGGGTTTGCCGCTGCCTGCGGGCGGGAATTGCGATTGCAGCGACGCGAACGCCGTCTGCACACGCTTGGTGGCGGTCAACACGCGTTCCATTGCGGCGGTTTCTTCGGCTCGCGCCTTGTCGTGATCCATGAGAACTCCGGGGTCGTCGGGTTGCGTCGGGGCGGCTCGCGCCGCTCCTAAAGGGGACTAAAGGGGTGACTATGCCACGTTCGCGTTCAGGACAGCGGCAGACCGCCAAACGCTTTCACTTCGCGCAACGACAAGGCCGATTCCACCGACGTCACGCCCGGCAGGCTGCGCAGTTCATCACGCATGAAGGTGCCGTAGTCGTCGAGGTCGCGCGCGACGATCTGCAGGATGTAGTCGGCGCTGCCCGACACGTTGTGGCACGACAGGATACGCGGGATGGCCTGCACCTCGCGCTCGAAGCGCGTCGACACCACGCGGTCGTGTACCGCGAAGCGCACCAGCACGAATGCGACCACGCCCAGACCGAGCCCGGCGCGCGACAGCACCGCCCGGTAACGGTCGATGTAACCATCGTTCTCCAGACGTTTCAGACGCCGCGCGCACGGCGTTTCGCTGAGGCCGACCATGTCGGCGAGACGCGCAATCGACATGCGGCCGTCGTTTTGCAGCGCGGCGAGAATCGCGCGGTCGGTTTTGTCGAGATCGTCGGCGGACATAATCGGAAGGTGCTTGCTGCGGGTTGGGGGAAGACACCACTAGATTTTGAAATCTTAGCGTATTCCGCTATTTTCTGATTGGTGTGTGCCGAAAATCGCCAGCAAACGCTCCGCTTCCGATAGCAAGATGGAGTCTCGAACAACAAGGAGGCTCCGATGATTTCCGCTCACCTGCTGGCCGTCTACGTGGCGGCATTGATCGTCGTTTATGCGGTGCCCGGGCCGGACATGGCGCTGATCCTGCAAACCAGCATCGCGCGCGGCGTGCGCAGCGGCTTCGCTGCCGCCGCGGGGCTCGGCGTGTCGCGCGCGACGCACGTGACACTATCGGCGTGCGGCATGGCGGCGCTGCTGCGCAACGCGCCGTGGCTGTACGACGCGGTGCGTTATGCCGGCGCGGTCTATCTCGCGTGGATCGGGATTCAGATTTTCCGCTCGCCCGGATTCGCATTGCCCGCCGGTGCACGCAACAGGCAAGCGGCCGGCGCGTCGCGTGTGGAATCCACTCCTTCGAGTGATGCAGATAGAGGCGCGCGGCCGTTGCGGACCGCGTTCGTCAAAGGTCTGCTGACGAATCTGCTCAACCCGAAGGCGCTACTGTTCTGCTCGGTGCTGTTGCCGCAATTCGTGCGGCCGGAAGCGGGGCCGGTGGCGTGGCAGATGATCGAACTCGGTGTCGTGCTGCTCGCGATCGGCGCATGCTTCGACGCGTTGTATGCGATCGGCGCCGCCCGCATCGCCAACTGGATGCGCGCCCATCCTTTGGCGCAAACGCTGCAACGTTGGACGTTTTCGGCTGCGTTGATCGGCTTCGCGCTGCGGCTTTCGCTGGATTGACACTCGAGGCCGGCATGAGACTGCGCGAACGGGGCGCCGCGATCGACGACCCGCCCGCTCCCATTACTGCTGCATCCCGCCCAGATAGTCGAGCTTACCGAGCTCGACACCGTTATGACGCAGGATGTCGTACGCGGTCGTCACGTGGAAAAAGAAGTTCGGCAGCACGAAACCGAACAGATACGACGCTCCCGTGAACTCGATCGGCCCCGGCCGCAATTTCAGCGTGATCGTGCGGCTCTCCGAGCCGTCGATCTGCGCCTCGTTGAATTCCTTCAGGTAATCGATCGTCTTCTGGATACGGGCCCGCAGCTCATCGAAAGTCTGCTCGACGTCCTCGAACTTCGGCGGCTCGACGCCGGCGAGGCGCGCCGCGCAACCCTTGGCGGTATCGCTCGCGATATACACCTGGCGCACGAGCGGCAGCATGTCCGGCGCGAGCCGGGCATTGGTGAACACCGACGGTTCGATCTGCTTCGCGGCGGCATGCGCCTCGGCCTTGCCGAGGATGGCCTGGAGGTTGGTGAGGCCGCGAATCAGCACAGGCAGTGATGCTTGATACATCGAAATTGACATGGGTTCCTCTGATTTCTCGATCGTGCGCGCGGGCGGCGCGCGCGGCACTGAAACGGCGGGAATGCCGCTCCAGCATCATAGCGTGTCGCATCCCCGCCGCGCATTAGCCATTCGGACGACTGCCGCACGCGTCGGAACTGTGTTCGAATGCCTTGGTCGGACGCTTGGACGAAGTTCTTGAACAACCCCTGCCGCGTATCGCGCAAACGATGCGCTTCGTGCAGGCGCGTGGCTGACCGTGTGCGAAGCCACGCTAACAGGAGAGTCGACACCATGGTCACCAAGCACCCATTGCCAGGCAGCGAGCGTAAGGTCGCGCAGGGCACCACGGTCATCGGGCAATGCGATCCCGCCGAGCGGATCGAAGTTTTCGTGATGCTGCGCCGCCAGCAGCAGGCGCAGTTCGACGCGTTGATGAAACGCATCGAAGCCGGCGACGCGAGCGTGAAGCCGCTGTCGCGCGAGGCGCTCGCCCAGGACTACGGCGCCGCGCCCGATGACATCGCGAAGGTCCGCGCGTTTGCGGCCGCGCATGGGCTCGCCGTCGTGCGCGAGGACCCGGCGGCGCGCTCGGTGCTGCTGAGCGGCACGATCGCGCAATTCCAGAGCGCGTTCGAGGTGAAGCTTGAACGCTACCAGCACCACACGGCTGGCCAGTTCCGTGGCCGCACCGGCACGATCAGCGTGCCGGACGATCTGCGCGGCGTCGTCGAGGCGGTGCTAGGGCTCGACAACCGGCCGCAGGCGCGACCGCACTTCCGTATCCGGCCGCCGTTCGTGGCGGCGCGCGCGCAGCAGGAGTCGTTCACGCCGCCGCAGCTCGCGTCGCTCTACCAGTTTCCGCAGGGCGACGGCGGCGGCCAGTGCGTCGGCATCATCGAGCTCGGCGGCGGCTACAACACGTCGGACCTGAAGACCTATTTCTCGAGCCTCGGCGTCAGCGAGCCGACCGTGACCGCGGTCGGTGTCGATCAGGCCGGCAACAAGCCGAGCGGCGACCCGAACGGGCCGGACGGCGAGGTTACGCTCGACATCGAGATCGTCGGTGCGCTCGTGCCGCGCGCGACCATCGCCGTGTACTTCACGCAGAACAGCGACGCCGGCTTCATCGACGCGGTGAGCCGCGCGGTGCACGACACGACCTACAAGCCGTCGGTCATTTCGATCAGCTGGGGCGCGCCGGAGTCGGTCTGGACCGGCCAGTCGATGAATGCGCTCAACAGCGTGCTGCAATCGGCGGCGGCGCTCGGCGTGACGATCTGCGCAGCGTCGGGCGACAGCGGGTCGAGCGACGGCTCGGGCGGCGGCGACCAGGTCGACTTCCCGGCGTCGAGCCCGTACGTGCTCGCCTGCGGCGGCACGCACCTGAGCGCGTCCGGTTCGGCGATCACGCGCGAGGTCGTGTGGAACGACGGTGAACTGGGCGGTGCGAGCGGCGGCGGCATCAGCACCGCGTTTGAGTTGCCGGCGTGGCAGCAGGGTTTGTCGGCCACGATGACGGCCGGCGGCAGCCAGCCGCTCAGCGGGCGCGGCGTGCCGGACGTCGCGGGCGATGCCTCGCCGTCGACCGGCTACGAAGTGCTGGTCGACGGAACGCAAACGGTGGTGGGAGGCACCAGCGCGGTCGCGCCGCTGTGGGCGGCGCTGATCGCGCGCATCAACGCGGCGAAGGGACAGCCGGTCGGCTTCGTCAACGCGAAACTGTACAAGGCGACGGGCGTGTGCAACGACATCACCGAGGGCAACAACGGCAGTTTTGCGGCGTCGAAGGGGTGGGACGCCTGCACGGGCCTGGGCAGTCCCAATGGCGGGAAGGTGGCGGGCGCACTATAGTCTGCAACACAGCGCATCACACAACAACAAGACGTAAGAACGAGGACGCACGGCAATAAAACAACCCTTGGAGCGATCATGACGAATACAGAATCGGCTTCCGGTAGCCAGCATTCGCCGCACAACACGCACGCCACGGCCTCGGCCGGCGCGTCCACCGCCACGAGCACCCCGCACAAAGCCGGCGACCAGCCGTTCTTCGACCCGGTCGCCTACGGCAACGGCCCGGACGATTCGGTTACCGATACGGTCGAGACGGCCGCGATCACGCATCATTCGGTGACCATCGGCGGGCACAACATCAACTACACGGCGACCGCGGGCCACCTGGTGATCGTCGATCCGAGCAGCTCGCAGCCGTCGGCGAGGATGTTCTACGTCGCTTTCACGCAGGACAATCAGAAGGAAGAGACGCGGCCGGTCACGTTCTTCTATAACGGCGGGCCCGGATCGTCGTCGGTATTCGTGCTGCTCGGCTCGTTCGCGCCGCGCCGCATCAAGACGTCGATGCCGGGCTTCACGCCGCCGGCGCCATATTCGCTCGAAGACAATCCGGACAGCCTGCTCGACAAAAGCGACCTCGTATTCATCAACCCGGTCGGCACCGGCTATTCGGCGGCGATCGCGCCGAAGAAGAATCGCGATTTCTGGGGCGTCGATCAGGACGCGGACTCGATCAAGCAGTTCATCAAGCGGTTTCTGACCAAAAACAACCGCTGGAATTCGCCGAAGTATCTGTTCGGCGAGTCCTACGGCACGGCGCGCAGCTGCGTGCTCGCGTACCGGCTGCACGAGGATGGCGTCGATCTGAATGGGGTGACGCTGCAGTCTTCGATTCTCGATTACACGCAGTCGGGCAACCCGGTCGGCGCGCTGCCCACGGCGGCCGCGGACGCGTGGTATCACAAGAAGCTCGGCGTCGCGCCGCGGCCCACCGATCTCGGCACGTTCGCTGAGGAGGTCGCGCAGTTCGCGCGCACCGACTACCTGGCCGCGCTGCGCAAGTTCCCGACCACCGACACCGCGACCGTCGAAAAACTCAGCGAATACACCGGCATCGACAAAACGACACTGCTCGCGTGGAGCCTCGACATCGCCGGCTACGACAGCCGCGGCAATTCGCTGTTCCTGACCACCTTGCTGAAGTCGCAAGGCCTCGCGCTCGGCGCCTACGACGGCCGCGTGACCGCGATCGACACCGGCATCGCCGGCAAGATCGACCCGAACTCCGGCGGCAACGATCCGACGATGACCGCGGTCACCGGCGTCTACACGACGATGTGGAACGTGTATCTGAACGAGCAGTTGAAGTACACGTCGAACTCGGCGTTCACCGACCTCAACGATCAGGCCTTCAAGTACTGGGATTTCAGCCATATCGATCCGACCGGCGCGCAGAAGGGCGTCGACTCGAAAGGCAACATCATTCTGTACACGGCCGGCGACCTTGCGGCCGTGATGGCGCTCAATCCCGACCTGAAGGTGCTGTCGGCGAATGGTTTCTACGATTTCGTCACGCCGTTCTATCAAACCGTGCTCGACCTGCAGCAGATGCCGCTGGTCAGTCAGCAGGTGCGGCAGAACCTGTCGGCGCGGTTCTATCCATCGGGGCATATGGTGTATCTCGACGGCGGTTCGCGCACCGCGCTGAAAGCCGACCTCGCAAAGATGTACGAAGAGACGGTGTCGAACGCGCAGGCGCTCGGGCGGATCCGCGCATTGCAGGCGCGGGTGGCGAAGTAGCGGCGGTCGCGGGGCGTCGCGACACATCGCGACGTCGCGTTCTGCTGGTCTGCTCTGGCTCGCGGCGGTCGCCGCGAGCCGGCAAACGGTGCGCTGCCATGTCGGGCTTTTGTACTCATCCAGATTGATTGTGTTTTAATTGCCTTGCGAATTGAACTACCGCGTGCCGCCGGCGCGCAGACGAATGAACGCAGGCATCGCAGACACGCATCGGCGCGGTCTTTCCCGCGACATCACCGGCAGCAATGAGGCGGCCAATGCGCCGCGGCTCGGGCGCAAGAGCGTCGTTCGCCCGCGCGCGCACATCACACATCGTGCGCTGTTCGTTGCCGTCGGCGCACTGCTCGCGCTGCGCATCGGGGACGCCGCCGCGCAGCCGAGCGACGTCCTCGACGACCGCGTGACCCAGCAGTCGATCGGCCGGACGATTTGCCGCCCCGGTTATGCGGAAACCGTCGCGCCGCCGTTCGACGAACTGATGGCGCACAAGGACCGCATGCTTGCCGCGCGCGGGATCGATGCGGATGACAGCGCCGCGTTTGCGCTCGACCGGCACGTGCCGATCATGCTCGGCGGATCGCCCGATGCGCCGGCCAATCTCGATCTGTTGCCGTGGGCCGGCCCGCAGGGCGAGCGCCGCAAGGCACGCGCGACGGCGATGCTCAAGCGCTGCGTCTGCGAAGGCAAGCTGAGTCTCGCGCAGGCGCAAGCGGCGATCGTCGGTAACTGGTCGGCGGTATACGCGGGCTTTGGCCAGGCGTCGTGCGACGTGAGCCGGCTAGACGTCGCGACTGGCGACGACGACGGCGCCGACAGCGAAGACAGCCGGCGCGGCGACGCGCATGAGCGCGAGCGTTGAGCGCATCCGCGCGCTGCCGCAGTCGTCGCGGAACCACGGTTCGCTGCCCTCATTTTTTTCGGAGAAACACGATGACCCATTCCCGCCTCGCCACCGTTGCGCTGACGATCGGCTGCCTAAGCGGCAGCGCAGCCGCGGTTGCCGCCGCGCCCGCGCATTGCGCGCGCGCCAATGAGCTCGAGATTCGCGGTGACGTGCCCGCCGCGCTCAGCTTCGACGTGTATCGGCAACTGCGCCCGCTGGATGCGCGGCGAATCGCGCTGTTCGAGGCCGCCGGCGAAGTGAAGCGTCTGCCCGACGGCCTGCCGGTTTGCCAGATCGCCGACGACGGCGTCGACGATCCTTCCGCGGTGCTGGTCCGCCTGCCGCACGGTAAAAATGCTTGGTGGGTGAGCGCGGCGAACGTGCAAGCGGCCGACTGATCGGCGCGATCAGCCCGCCTTGCTGACATCCTCCGCAGGATGCCTTTGACGATGTGTCTGCGTGCCAGGCATGCAAGGTGCTGAAGCAGCCGAAGTTTTCCAGGATTGGCGCGACTGATTCAGGTACAGTGCATCGACGGGGGTGTTTCGCCGTTGCCTACGACACTGCGTCACAGTGTGTTCGCTGTCGAAGCGGGCTATCCTGAGAACAGGATGAAATTTGCACAGGAGATTGGAACGATGGCCTTCTTTTTGTCATTGCTCGCTTTGGGATTGGCCGGCGCGACCGGCGTCGTCGCACTTCGCGCACTGGCCGTGGCTCAGACGAAGCAGCGTGTCGCGCTGCGACCGGTGCGTGTCTCCAGCTCTGACCGACTGACTGAGCGCCGGGCACGGCGAGGGTAGTCCGCATGAACCTGACTGTGCGCAATATCGCCGAATCGTGCAGCGAGCAGGACGTGCGGGATTTCTTGAAGCGCGAACTCGGCCACTACGCTAAACACGTCGAGGTGGTGGACGCCGGCAAGCCCAACGCCTACGCGACGGTGGAACTCGACGCGAGCGTGCCGTATGTCGGCGACGTGATCGCGCGGCAGATTCACGGCAAGCATCTGGGCGGCCAGCCGCTCGAAGCGAGCGCCGATCTGTTCAGCGACGAACCGCCGCCGGAGCAGCGAGCGCCGTAGGTGTAGGCGGCTCGGTAACGTCGATTCCTTTCGAAGGCGGTGGCCATGCGCGGCGTCGCGCGCAGGTCCACCGCTTTTATTCGTTTGAGAGCTGCTTCGCTGTCTCGTCATTGCCCATCAGGTGACGCCTGCCAGTCGAACGGGGTGTACGGCAGCGCCCGCTTGTGACGCGTCGCGTTGTAAAACTGCAGGACCACGTCACGCACGGTATCGCTGACCGGCTTGCCTTCGAGAAAATCGTCGATCGCGTCGTACGGGATGCCGTACGCGTCTTCGTCGGGACGAAGCGGCCGCAGCATCTCGAGGTCGGCGGTCGGCACCTTGTGCGCCAACGCGTCGGGCGCGCCGAGCGTATGCGCGAGCGCGCGCACGCGGCGCTTGCTGAGCCCGGCGAGCGGCAGCACGTCGGCGCCGCCGTCGCCGAACTTCGTAAAGAAGCCCATCACCGATTCAGCCGCGTGGTCCGTGCCGATCACGACACCGGAGCGCGCACCCGCCACCGCGTATTGCGCGATCATCCGCTGGCGCGCCTTGATATTGCCGTGCACGAAATCCCGCTGTGATTCGTCCTTGAACGACACACCGCTTTTATCGAGCGATTCGAGCATTGCATCGGCGGCGGGTTTGATATCGATAGTCAGATTTTCGTCGGCGCGAATGAAACGTAATGCCTCCAGTGCATCCGCTTCATCGCGCTGTTTTCCGTAAGGCAGACGCACGGCGACGAAACGCGCGTCGTAATGGTTAGTCCGCAAACGCTCGACCGCGAGTTGCGCGAGACGCCCGGCCGTCGTCGAATCGACGCCGCCGCTAATGCCGAGCACATAAGTTCTCAGGTGGCTGTTGCGCAGATAGTTCGCCAGAAAATCGACCCGGCGCTCGATTTCGCGGCTTGCGTCGAATTTAGCTGTGACGTGCATTTCGGCCGCGATGCGGGCCTGGCGGGCGGCGGGATCGGATGGAGCCATGATCGTTGTTGTCCTCGCGAGAGAAAAAGCGCTTGAAAGGGCTCGAGTATCGGGATGTGCCGCCGTATTCGGGCGATCTTTCGTCGAATGAAATCGTCCTTCGCTTTTGTGGCCTGATTTTCCGATGACCAGCTTAATTGCGAATTAATTGCATTTCACTGATATGTCGATTGCGGGGAAATAGTCAATCGTTTTTGAAGAGGTCGTAAGTTAGAGGGTATATTCATCGACACGCGTCAATTCGCTGCGTAACATCGATCGTAGCGAACGCCACCGGGATCCGGCGTGTCAATCAATAATAATCATGTTTGTTTCAGGACGCGATGAGATACCCAGATCGGCCTGGCCAGCCTGGATTTAACCGCCTGAGGATTTGCGCGTGGATGTGCGCAACCGTCATATCGGCAGGTGCGGGCGCGATGGCGGCGCAGGTTCATGCAGCGGTGCCCGGTACCGCTCAGTCGCCTGCATCCGCAACATCGGCGGCGCACACTGTGAATCCGACCACTTCGGCCAAAGCGTGGAATGGCGCGAGCCAACCATTGGGCACCATCGACGCCGCCACCGTCGCCGCGCCCGACGCGGCCGGCATCGTCGATCCGCGCCGCGCGTTCTTGCTGCGCGATGTATTCGCGCAGGACGTGACGCGCCGGCTCAGACTGCCCGTCGCGGAGCAGCGTGCGTACGCCGACCGTCTGGAGAAGGCGCTCAACGGGAACGAGCTTGGCAATCTGTCGGGCGAGTATGTGGTGCTCGTCGATCGCAATGCGAACGTGCAGGCGCTCCTGATTTACTTCCGCCCAGCGCCCGCCGACAACTGGCAGATGATCGGCGCATCGCCGGTATCCACCGGACGGCCTGGCGAGTACGACCACTTCATCACGCCGCTCGGCGTGTTTGAACATACGCCCGACAATATGGATTTCCGCTCCGAGGGCACGGAGAACGAAAACCACATTCGCGGTTATGGCCGTCGCGATATGCGCATCTTCGACCTCGGCTGGGGGCAGGGCGAACGCGGCTGGGGCAAGGGCGGCATGTCGCAGATGCGTTTCCAGATGCACGCGACCGACCCCGATCGGCTAGAACAGCTGCTCGGTATTCGCCATTCGAAGGGCTGCGTGCGGATTCCCGCGTCGCTCAACACGTTTCTCGATCACTACGGGATTCTCGACGCGGAATACCAGCAGCTCGTCGATTCCGGCCAGTCTTTGTGGGTGCTGAAAAGCGATCGGCAGATCATGCCGTGGGCGGGGCGTTTTATCGTCGTCGTCGATTCGCAGCGCAAGAGCCGGCCAGCCTGGTCGCCAGTGCCCGGTGCGGTCGCGCGCGCAAAAATGCCCGCGCACGCGGATACGGCCGACTGACGGACGCCCAGGTCTTGTCGCAATACCAGCGCGGGGCGCCCCTCACGACCTCGCCAACAACACGCCCGCCAGGGCGACCGCAAAACCGGCAATCTGCACGGGCAGCAGCGTCTCGCCGAACCCCAGATAGCCTTCGAGCGCGGCGAGCGGCGGCGCGAGAAACAGCAGCGCGGTCGCGCGCGAAGCATCCCCGCGCCGGACCATCCAGACGAGCAACGTGACGCTGATGCCGGACAGCATCACGATGCCCCACGCGAGCGATGCCCACAGCGTCGGCGACGCGATCCAGCGATGCTCGCCGAGCGCGAGCGCCAGCACCCCCGCGACGGCAGCCGCGCCGACGTTCTGCACCGCGCTCGCGCTGCGAATATCGGCCTTGGCGAGCGAGGTCTTCTGGAACAGCGTGCCCGCCGTGATCGCCCCCACCGCGACGATCGATATCAGCACGACCAGCCACGCCGGCGCGTTGCCGTGCGTGGGCGGCGTCGCGGCCGCGAGCTTCGGCGCGAGCACCAGCACGACGCCGGCGAGGCCGACCGCCATGCCGCTCCAGCCGCGCCGCGACAAGCGCTCGCCGAACAGCGGCGCGGCAACGGCGGCCGTCGCGAGCGGTTGCAGCGCGCCGAGCAAAGCCATCACGCCCGCGCTCAGACCTTGCGCGACAGCCCAGTAGCCGGCGCCCAGATAGACCCCTTGCAGCAGTGCGCCGGCGCTCAGGTGCTTGCCGAAGTTGCGTCCGGTCGGCCAGGCGGAGCGCGCGACGAGCGCGGCCAGCGCGAAGATCAGCGCGGTGCCGCCGAAACGGGCCAGCAGAAACAGATTGGGATCGGCGTAAGGGGTGATCGCGCGGGCGACTACGAAACCGGTCGACCACAGCACGACGAACACGGCGGCAGCAAAGGTGGCGAGCATCGGGGCGGAGGGTGTGAAAAAGCCGCCATGTTGACCGCACGGGCGGCGCGCGTCTTGTTCAAAGCTGCAATGGGCGCGCGGGACCGTCACCACGCGAGCAGCGTCATCCCCGCTCCGAGCGCGCCGCCACAGACCACGCACGCCCACAATAGCCAACGCGTGCGCCGGTATTCGCGCGCGAGATCCGCGAGCAGTTGCGCGTTCTGCTGCGGCGTACCCGCGCGATCGTGCTGCTGCAGATAGCGCACCGCCAGTTGTGGCACGCGCGGCAGCATATGCGCGAGATGCGGCAGTTCGTGTGACAGCCGCTTGAGCCAGCCGCGATGATCGAGATCGCGTCGCGCGATATCGGCAAGCACGCCGCGTGCGATGTTCCATGTATCGACGCCCGGATGCAGCGTCCGCGCGAGCATCTCCGCCTGCTGGAACGAGCGCTGCGCGGTCGCGAGCTGGCCCGACACCTGGCCGTCGAACGGTTGCACGCCGTGCAGCAGATGATGAAACAGCGAACCCGCCGAGCGATCCTCGGGCGCCGCCGCGAAGTGCGCTTCAGCGCGCGTGCGCAGTTCGGCTTCGAGCATCTCGGGGCGTGTGTCGTCCGGCACGTGGCCGGCCTCGCGATGCATGTCGGCGAGCCGCCCGTAGTCCTGGTCGAACAACGCGGTCGCGCCGTGCACGAAGAACTCGCGCTCGCCGCTCGACAGCGTCGCCATGATCGAGAACTCCGCGAGCACGAGGCGTCCGAGCGTGTCCGGCTCGATGCTGACGCGCACGCGGCGCGCATCGAGCGTCGCGTGGAAAAAGCCATGCTCGAAGGCCTGCTCGGTGACCACCTCGACGATATGCGCGGCGAGCGGCGCCAGCTTGATGCCGTGCGCGTGCAGGCCGGGCAGGTCGCTCGCGGGCAGCGTATTGATGCGCTGCATCGTCAGCGTGTGGTCGGTGCACAGCTCCCAGATCACGTCCGGCACGACGATGCGCTTGTCGCCGTCGAAATGATGGCCGGTTTGGCTCAGGTTCGCGGCTTCGGCGCGCAGGTCGAAGCGGCGCAGGATGTCGTCGGTGAAGGTTTGCGCGAGCGAGCGCAACTTCAGCCGGCGCGCGACGCGCGACAGCTTTTCGAGCCAGCGCGCGACCCAGCGCAACAGCGCGAGCTCATCGCCAATCTGTTGCAACTGTTGCGCGCGCACGAGCTTGACGGCGACCTCATGGTGACCTTTGAGCGGCACCGCGAGCCGCGCGAAATGGGTCTGCTCGGCGAAGCCGCTGCGCACCGGCACGAGGTCGACCGCGCTGAACAGCTCGCCGAGCGGCCGGCCGAACGCGCGCGTCAAGGCCAGCGCGGAGTCGTCCGGCGACAGCGGTGCTTCCATGTGGTCGATGGCGTCCAGCGCGTCATGCAGCGTGCCGCTCGCGAGCTCCGGGCGAGCGGCCAGCGTCTGTGCGAAGCGGCTCGCGAGCGGACCGAGCGCCGGCAGCAGGCCATGCAACTGCGCGCCGCTGCGCTCGGACGCATGCACGCGGCCGATCAGCTCGATCATCCAATGCAGCTTGTGGTCGGGCGGGGCGGCGAGCCAGATCAGGCGCGCGCCGTAACGCAGCGCATGGAACAGCAGCAGTAGACGGCGAAACAGTGGCGGCATCGGCGGTTCGGTTGACGGGCGAGGCGTTGTGCGCGGGACTCGGCCGGGCGGCGGCGTGGCGTTCGCCGCATGGCCCAAAGAGTCCAGCCGTCAAGGTTAGCAGGTCGGCGCGGTGGCGGGCGGGTTCGCGCGCAAGGGGCGGCTCGCAGCAACCTTAGCGCGCGATGAGCCCGCCATGAGCGCAACCTGCGCGCCCGCGCCAACAGCGCGCAATACGCGTAATACAATACGGCGGCCTTCCTCAATCACGGCGCACAGATGCTCGCAGAACAACGTCATCAATACATCCTCGCGCAAGTCGCAAAGAACGGCGCGCTGTCGGTCGCTGAACTGGTGCGCGAACTGAACGTATCGCGCGAAACGATCCGTCGCGACCTCAACGCACTGGCCGGCCGCGGCTTGCTCGTGACGACCCACGGCGGCGCGCTGTCGAGCGATCGGCGCGAGCCAGATCTCGATACGCGCGAAGCCGAGAACGCGGGCGCGAAGCGCGCGATCGGCGAGCGCGCGGCCGAGTTCGTGCCGGACGGCGCATCGCTGATCGTCGATTCGGGCAGTACCACGCAGGCGGTCGCGCGCGCGCTGCTCGACCGGCATCGGCTGACGGTCTACACGAACGACTGGCGCATCGCGCTGCTGCTCGGCCGACGCAACGACAATCGCGTGACGCTGCTCGGCGGCGAGCTGTCCGATATCGAGGACGCGACCTTCGGACTCGACACGGTCCACCAGATCACGCAGTACCACGCCGATTTCGCGTTCATCGGCGCGGGCGGGATCTCCCCGGACGGCTATCTGACCGACTACAGCCGCATGGCGGCCGAAGTGCGCAGCCGCATGATCGCCGCGGCCGACCTGGTGGTGGTCGTCGCCGATCATTCGAAGTTCGGACGCGTGACGCCGGTGCGCATCAACGGTATCGAGTCGGCGCGGTATCTGGTCACCGAACTGGCGCCCGAGCGCGCGCTAGGCAAGGCGATCACCGCGCATGGTCCGGAGATTCTGATCGCGTGAGACGGCTCCTTCGCTGAACGCCATTCCGCACCCGCCAAAATCTAACTAAAAAAAGCCGCGGGTTTCGCTCCAGATATTGGAACGGAACGGCCGGGCACAATACGCGCCGTTATCAGGGCCGCGTACACCGCAGCAAAGGTAACCGCGGGGAACGCTACGAGCACTGCCAGCGCGCCGCGCGAGCGCCGCGTCCGCGAGCAGCGCCGCGCCTTCGCAATTTCGTCGATGCATCGTGCATACATCGTCATTTTCGCCATGTACGATCCACCCGGGATCGGCGCGCGGAGTTCCATTTTTGGGCGGCGCGACGAATTCCAACGGTTGGCTTGAATTGGCAATTTGTGTCTTTTTTTGGAATTCGGCAAAATCGTCACGGCCGTGTCATCGAAACCTGTGATTCTTCCCGTGCCCGCTCAGGCGCGGCAGGCAGCGCGGGTGTCGGAGGCGGGCTGTCAGTCAGGCTGGGCGAGCAGCGGCAAAGTTGTCGGCAATCTGCAATCCACGACAGACCGGCGCGGCAACCGCAGCGGGCAACGCCAAGCGGCGCGTGCCGCCGTTCAATCACTACAGGTATGGGTTATCCCGACCGTCTGGTTTTTAGCCTTTCGGAGAGAGCGACATGAAAAAGACGAATTCCCTTCACGCCGCGGCCGGTCTCGCGCGCAAACTGCTGCCGGTGCTGGTCGCCGCCGCAGCGTTCGGCGGTGCCGCGATGCAGGCTCATGCGGCCGACGCCGTCGTGCTGTACACGGCCGACGGCCTCGAAAATCTGTACAAGGATGTGCTGCCGGCCTTCGAAAAGAAGGAAGGCGTGAAGGTCAATATCGTCACGGCGGGCAGCGGCGAAGTCGTGAACCGCGCGACCATCGAGAAGGACCAGCCGAAGGCCGACGTGCTCGTCACGCTGCCGCCGTTCATCCAGCAGGCCGACCAGAACGGTCTGCTGCAGGCGTACCAGAGCGCCAACTACAAGAACGTGCCGGCCATCGCGAAGGCGCCGAACGGCGCATGGGCGACCTTCGTGAACAACTACTTCTCGTTCGCGATCAACCCCGAAGTCACGAAAAATCAGCCGAAGACGTTCGCGGACCTGCTGCACCCGGACTTCACCGGCAAGGTCGCCTATTCCAATCCGGCGACCGCCGGCGACGGCATGGCGGTGATCATCCTGACCTCGTCGCTGATGGGCGAAGACCAGGCGTTCGACTATCTGAAGAAGCTCGAGCAGAGCGCCAAGTTCCACACCAAGGGCACGGGCTATCTCGACGTGCTGCTATCGCGTAACGAGATCGCGGTCGCCAACGGCGATCTGCAGATGGATCTCGACGACGCGGCCAACGGCGGCCTGTCTCTGAAGCCGGTGTTCCTCGCCGCTACGCCCGGCGGTCAGCCGACCACGTTCCAACTGCCGTATGCGATCGGGCTGATCAAGAACGGTCCGAACCAGGACAAGGGCAAGAAGCTGATCGACTATCTGATGTCGACGGAAGTGCAGTCGAAGGTGCCGGACATCTTCGGCATTCCGGGTCGCAGCGACGTGCCGCTCGCCGGCAAGAACGGCGAAACGGTCAAGCAGGCGATCAGCGGCGTCAAGCTGATTCCGGTCGACTGGAATCACGTGATGGCGAAGAAGGCCGACTGGACCGCGCGCTGGAAGAGCGACGTGATCGGTTCGTCGGGCAAAGAGACCGAAGTGGTCAAGCCGAAGTAAGTGACTCAGATAAGCAACGTTTGACGTTGTCGATTCGGGCGGCGCTTCGCAGCTGCTGCGCGGCGCCGCATCTGCATTAATTCTGTTGGAGGAAGACCCCGGTGAATACGGCCAGTCTCGCTCACCCCACCGCGCCTGGCGCGCCGCTGGATGCGCTCGACGCCGCGCGTTTGGCCGCGCCGGGCGCCGCCGCGCCGGGCGGCGTGCAGATCGATCACCTGACGGTGCGCTTCGGCGCGCGCACGGTGCTCGACGATCTGTCGTTGACCATCCAGCGCGGCGAGTTGCTCACCGTGCTCGGCCGCAGCGGCTGCGGCAAGACGACCTTGCTGCGCTTCATCGCGGGCTTCATCGAGGCCGACGGTCTGGCCGGCACACTGACGGTGGCCGGCCGCGATCTGACGCATGTGCCGCCGCACAAGCGCAACCTCGGACTGCTGTTCCAGAGCTACGCGCTGTTTCCGCATCTGACGGTATTCGAGAACGTCGCGTTCGGTTTGCGCGCACGGCGCATTCCGGCGCGCGACGTCGCGCGCCGCGTCGCCGATGCGCTGAAGCTCGTGCAGCTCGGCGACGCCGGTCACGTGATGCCCGCGCAACTGTCGGGCGGCATGCAGCAGCGCGTGGCGCTCGCCCGCGCGCTCGTGATCGAACCCGACGTGCTGCTGCTCGACGAACCGCTGTCCGCGCTCGACGCCAATCTGCGCGCGTCGGTGCGTTCCGAACTGAAGGCGCTGCATGAGCGCCTGCCGAATCTCACGATCGTCTGCGTGACGCACGATCAGGACGACGCGCTCGTGCTGTCCGACCGCACGCTGCTGATGCGCGATGGCCACATCGCGCAGCTCGGCACGCCGCAGCAGCTATACGACACGCCGGCCGACGGCTTCGTCGCGCGCTACCTCGGCGCGGCCAATCTGCTGCCGCCGCAGGTCGCGTTCGGCATGGACGACGCGCGCTACAACGAGCGCGAACGTGTCGCGTGTCTGCGTCCGGAGGCGCTGCGCATCGTGCCGTTCGGCGAGGGGCAGTTGCATGGCGCGATCGCGTCGGTCGAGTGGTATGGCGCGGCCTTGTCGGTATCGGTCGTGCTCGATGCGCTGCCGAACGATCCCGTGCTCGTCACGATGCAGCGCAGCCTCGGCATGACGCCGGAGAAGGGCGCGCGTGTTTCCCTGCGTTACGAGGCTGGCGATGTCGTCCTTATCAAGCCCTGATACGTCCAATCCGCTCGACCTTGCCGCGCAAGCCGAGCTCGAAGCCGCCGCCGCACGCCGTCTGGCGAGCGCCGCGGCGCATGCGGCCGCGGTGAAGCGGCGCGAGCGCCTCGCGCAATGGCATCTGCTGTTCATTGCGGTCGTGGTGCTCGGACCGCTCGTCATCTATCCGCTGGTGCGGCTCGTGATGCTGAGTCTGACCGGCGCGCACGGCCTGTCGGGCCACGCGTACGTGACGTTCTTCGGCAACCCCGAAACGCGCGGCGTGATCGGCACCACGCTCGGCATCCTGTTCGCGAGCGCGAGCCTGGCGTCGCTGCTCGGCGTGGCGCTCGCGTCGCTGCTGTTCTTCAAGCCGTTTCCGGGCGCGCGCATGGTCACGCGCTTCCTCGAGCTGTTCGTCGCGTTCCCGTCGTTTCTGGTCGCCTTCACGCTGATCTTTCTGTACGGCTCGCAGGGCTCGGTCAGCATCGGGCTGCAGCGGCTGTTCAATCTGCAGGCGCCGCCGCTCGACTTTCTGTTCGGCATCGGCGGCGTGATTCTCGCGGAAGTGGTGTTCTATACGCCGTTCGTCGTGCGTCCGACGCTGGCATCGTTCGCGCTGCTCGACCAGCGGCTGATCGAAGCCGCGCGCAGCCTCGGCGCGAACGGCCTGATGGTCGCGTTCAAGGTGATCCTGCCGCTCGCGTGGCCGGGTATCGCAGCGGGCACGATCCTGTGTTTTCTGCTGACGTTGAACGAGTTCGGCATTCTGCTGGTGCTCGGCAGCGCCCATCTGATCACGCTGCCTGTCGCGATCTATAGCGCCGCGACCGTCGATCTCGATCTGCCGACCGCCGCCGCCGGCGCGGTCGTGATGCTGCTGATGTCGTTGTCGCTGTACGCGTTGTACCGGCGCGTCAATAGTCGCAAGGTGAAAGGAGCCGGTCATGGCCGTTGAACTCGATCCGACCGTGCTGCCGGTCATGCACAAGAAGGGCCGGCCCGTGCGGCACAGCCTTGTCGTGCGACTGCTCGGCGGTCTCTTTCTGGGTTTCGCCGCGCTGCTGTGCTTCTGGCTGTTCGTGCTGCCGGTGCTGGTCGTCGCGCTATCGAGCGTCGCGTCGCACTGGTCCGGCACGATCTTGCCCGACGGCTTCAGCATGCGCTGGTTCGAGCGCCTCGGTTCGAGCGACTTCGACGCGCTGACCACCAGCCTCGAAGTCGGCATGGGCGTCGCGGTGCTCGGCACGATCCTCGGTTTGTGGCTCGCGCTCGCGCTCGAAGGGCGCGACCGGCGCGGCCTCGGCGCTATCGTCGACACGATCGCGATGATGCCCAACGGCGTGCCGAGTGTGGTGCTCGGCCTCGCGGTGCTGATCGCGTATCACAAACGGCCGCTCGATCTGTCGAGCTCGGCGGCGATCGTCGTGTTCGTGCAGCTCGCGCTGGTGCTGCCGTTCTGCTATCGCTGCGCGGCCGCCGCGCTGCGCCCGGAGCTGACCGTGCTGCGCGAAGCGGCCGCGAGCCTCGGGGCGCCGCCGTCGATAGTGCTGCGCCGTGTCGTGTTGCCGCAACTGGTGCCGGCGATCCGCGCGAGTCTCGCGCTCGGTTTTGCGCTGTCGCTCGGCGAACTCGGTGCGACGCTGACCGTGTATCCGCCGGGCTTCGCGACGGTGCCGATCGTCGTCGTCGGGCAGGTGGAGCGCGGCTATTACCTGCCGGCTTCCGCGCTGTCGCTGATTCTGCTGCTGGTCTCGCTGGTCGCGCTGCTGCTGATCGCGGCGCGTGCTCCGCGTCGCCGGATCGACTGACCGGGCTGACCCGGCTGATCGGCGGGCGGTTTCCTTGATCTGAAGCGCGCACGCCCAACGGTGGACATCCGATGCGATGTGGCGAAATTTGTCAAAGTGACCGAATATATGCACTCTGCTTCCGTCGATCCGATCGAGGTCGTGCGCCGCCATTCGCTGACGACGCTGGTGCGCGACGAGATCGAGCGGTATATCGTCGACGGCACGCTGGCGCCGGGCGATAAGCTCAACGAAGCCGATTGGGCGGCGCGCTTGCAGGTGTCGCGCGGGCCGGTGCGCGAGGCGTTTCGCGCGCTGGAGCAGGCGGGGCTGGTGCGGACCGAGAAGAATCGCGGCGTGTTCGTGCGGACGGTGTCGCTCGCGGAAGCGGACGAGATTTACACGGTGCGCGCGGTGCTCGAAGAGGCGGCGTGCCGGATGCTCGCGGCCAGCATCGATGCGGGCAAGCTCGCGGTGCTGCGCGATTGCGTCGATGCGATGCGCGCCGCGCTCGCGTCGCACGATCCCGATGCGTATGCGCGCGCGAACGTCGCGTTTCACGATGGGCTGGTCGCGGCGGCGGGTAACACGAAGTTGTACGACACGTATCGCAGGCTCGTCAGCGAGTTGAGCCTGTTTCGGCGAGCGGCGCTGGTCGTGCAAGGCGACGCGATGGCGCGCTCGCTCGCCGAGCACCGCGCAATTCTGACCGCGCTCGCATCACGCGATGCGGAGCAGGCCGCGCAATTGATGCGCGCGCATGTGCAGGGCGGCTTGCAGCGCGCCCGTGCGGCGTGCGACGCGGCGGGTGATGCGGCGCACGAGCGGCGCATCCCGGCAACCGCGGGCGCGGCCGGCTCGCGCGGACGATGAGGCCTTGGCAATGACAACCCCTGTAATGGAAGACCACGCGATGACACACGCCGAGCAACGCACGATCGAAGTCAACGGCCGGAGCTATCGCCTCCCTTCGCAACCGACGGTCGTCGTCTGTGTCGACGGCTGCGAGTTTGCTTATCTGGACGCGGCGGTCGCGGCCGGTGTCGCGCCTTTCATCGGCTCGATGCTCGAGGGTGGCGCGGCGTTTCGCGGCGACTGCGTGATCCCGTCGTTCACGAACCCGAACAACTTGTCGATCGTGACCGGCGTGCTGCCGTCCGTGCACGGCATCTGCGGCAACTACTTCTGGGACACCGACGCGAACAACGGCGCGGGCGCGGCGGTGATGATGAACGACCCTGCCTACCTGCGCGCGCCCACGCTGCTCGCGGCCGCCGCCGACGCGGGCGCCGCGGTCGCCGTCGTCACCGCGAAGGACAAACTGCGCGGACTGCTCGGCTGGCAGTTGAAGGGCATCTGCTTTTCGGCGGAGAAAGCCGACAAGGTGACGGTCGAGGAAAACGGCATCGACGGTGTGCTCGGTCTGGTCGGTCTGCCGTTGCCGGACGTGTATAGCGCGGGATTGTCGGAATTCGTGTTCGCGGCCGGCGTGCGGCTCGCGCAGACGCGCAAGCTCGACCTGATGTATCTGTCGACGACCGACTATATCCAGCACAAATGGGCGCCAGGCACCGAAGGCGCGAACGCGTTCTACGCGATGATGGACGGCTATCTCGCGAAGCTCGACGCGCTCGGCTGGGTGATCGGTCTCACCGCCGACCACGGCATGAACGCGAAGCACGATCCGCGAACCGGCGAGCCGAACGTGATCTATCTGCAGGACTTGCTCGACGACTGGCTCGGCGCATCGACGACGCGCGTGATTCTGCCGATCACCGATCCGTACGTCGTGCATCATGGCGCGCTGGGTTCGTTCGCGACCGTCTATCTGCCGCGCGAGCTCGATGCTGCGTCGGTGATTGCGCGGATTGGCCGCCTGCCGGGAATCGAAGTCGTGCTCGACCGCAACGCAGCGTGCGCGCGCTTCGGGTTGCCCGAGGATCGCATCGGCGATCTGGTCGTGATCGGCACGAAGCATGTCGTGCTCGGCACGCGGCGCGACGAGCACGACCTGTCCGGCCTCACCGTGCCGCTGCGCTCGCATGGCGGGATTTCCGAGCAGGAAGTGCCGCTGCTGTTCAACCGGCGCGTTCAGCCAACGGCCAGCGGCAACGAAGGCAAGCGGCTGCGCAACTTCGATATCTTCGACGTCGCGCTCAATCGCGTGTCGACATCATGAACCCGGTGCTGCGGGACCATCCGGCGTTCCGCGTAGAAGCGCTGCGGCTGCGCGGCGAGCGCGCGACGCGCGCCCGCACGCTCGACGTATTCGATCCCTATACCGGCATGCGTGTCGGCACCGTGCCGCTCGCCAGCATCGACGATGTGCGCGCCGCACTCGACTATGCGCTCGCGTATCGGCCGACGCTGTCACGCTACGAGCGTTCGCAGATTCTGGAGCGCACGGCGGTGCTGCTGCGCGAGCGCATCGAACAGGCGTCGGATCTGATCTCGCTGGAGTCGGGGCTGTCGAAGCAGGATTCGCGCTACGAGATCGGTCGCGTCGCCGACGTGTTCCGCTTTGCGTCATTCGAGGCGTTGCGCGACGACGGTCAGAGTTTCTCGTGCGATCTGACGCCGCATGGCAAAAAGCGTCGGGTGTTTTCGCAGCGCGAACCGCTTGCGGGCGTGATCGTCGCGATCACGCCGTTCAATCATCCGATGAACCAGGTCGCGCACAAGGTCGCGCCGGCCATCGCGACGAATAATCGCGTGGTGGTGAAGCCGTCGGAGAAGGTGCCGCTGTCGGCGCTTTATCTGGCCGATCTGCTGTATGAGGCGGGGCTGCCCGCGCCGATGCTGCAGGTGCTGACCGGCGATCCGCGCGAAATCGCCGAGGAGTTGATTACGCACGCGTCGGTCGAACTCGTTACGTTTACCGGCGGTGTTGCGATCGGCAAATACATCGCGGCGAAGGCCGGGTATCGGCGCCTCGTGCTGGAGCTGGGCGGCAATGACCCGCTGATCGTGCTCGACGACGCCGATCTCGAGCGTGCGGCGACGCTCGCGGTGCAAGGCTCGTACAAGAACTCGGGGCAGCGCTGCACGGCTGTCAAGCGGATGCTCGTGCAACAGCGCGTCGCGGCGGAGTTCACGGAGCGGGTCGTCGAGAAGACGCGCGCGTGGACCTTCGGTGATCCGTTCGATGCGTCGATGCAGATGGGCACCGTGATCGACGCCGCCGCCGCACAGCGGTTCGAGGCGCGCGTGAACGAGGCGGTGGCCGCGGGCGCGCGCCTGCGCATTGGCAACGAGCGCAGCGGCGCCCTGTATGCGCCGACCGTGCTCGACAACGTCGATCCGTCGATGACGCTCGTGCGCGAGGAAACCTTCGGGCCGGTGTCGCCGATCATCGCGTTCGATACGCTCGACGACGCGATCCGCATCAGCAACGAGACGCGGTTCGGGCTGTCGTCGGGCGTGTGTACGAACCGGCAGGACGCGATCACGCGTTTCATTAACGAGCTGCGCGTGGGGACCGTCAACGTGTGGGAAGTGCCGGGCTACCGGATCGAGCTGACGCCATTCGGCGGCATCAAGGATTCCGGGCTTGGTTACAAGGAAGGCGTTCAGGAAGCGATGAAGGGCTTTACCAATCTGAAGACGTTTTCATTACCTTGGGAGTGACCCGTGGCATTGAGTCTCGACGATATCCGTGTGCTTTTCGAGCGGCACGGCAGCCTCGCGTATAGCGGCGAACCGGTGACGCAGCTCGAGCACGCGTTGCAGAGCGGCGCGCTGGCCGAGGCGGAAGGCGCGAGCGACGAACTGGTCGCCGCGGCGTTTTTGCACGACCTCGGACATCTGCTGAACCTGCAAGGGGAGACGCCGACGGAACGGGGTGTCGACGATCTGCATCAGTATTTCGCCTTGCCGTTTTTGCGACCGGTGTTGTCGGATGCGGTGCTGGAGCCGATTCGTCTGCACGTCGACGCAAAGCGCTGCCTATGCGCGATCGACGCCACGTATTTCGGCCAGCTTTCCGCCGATTCGGTGCGAAGCTTGCAGTTGCAGGGCGGGATCTTTAGCAGGGAAGAGGCGCAGGCATTTACGCAGAAGCCGTACGCGGAAGACGCGATGCGTTTGCGCCGATGGGACGATCGCGCGAAAGAGAGGGATCGTGCGACGCCGGGGATCGACCACTATTTGGCCGTCGTCGAACGGGCGATGCGCGCGCATGCGACTTCGTGAGTCGAGGTGTTTTTGGGGCGCGGCAGGTCGCACTTCGAGCGTCAAAATATCGCTTGCAAGTCGCGATGGCGGCGACTAGAATTCCGCTCTTTCGTGCTCCGGACGCCGGGGCGCGGAGAGGCGGGAAGCCTTTGTTGGCGAGGGCTTCAGCGGCGTGGGCAGGTTAA
>NZ_JBFPKO010000037.1:0-45774 GCF_040948765.1 Paraburkholderia sp. BR10923
TGAGTGCCCAAAGTTCGTCGTCGAGTATGGGTTTAGCCATGTCCTTTTCGTCGTCGAAACAATGAAAAGGTTAACAGGATTCATCGAGAGTAAACAGCCCCTTTGTTCATTTTGTTAAGGTTTATTAGTGATCGTCGGAGCCGGGAGGGGCGGCGTTGATGCTAATGGCCAGCGCAGCGTTTCTGGTCCACCGTCAAGAATCCCAGACAGCCAAGCCGATCACGATCCTTGCCGGTTCATCGTGCTGTTGCCGCGCCAATTCATTTGAGGGCGGCGAGAGCCATTTCGATAAGTTGTTGCTGACGTCCGGTAGCGTCGCTACTCTGTTTGCGCAAAATCATAAAAAGAGAAAGTGGGTCGGGCGGACTTAGCGCGATCCGGTGGATCGTGCAGCCCGTCTCCTTCGCCAATGGGGTCGTCAAAAAACTCGGAACGAGGGCCCACGCTGCATTTCTGAGCATCGGCGCGAGCATGTGTGCTTTCTCAACCCAATTTACGTGCCGCGACAATCCGCGGCGGCTGCGCCACATGTCGAACTGAGGCGACCACGGCAGATAAATTTCTCTTGACGGTTCGAGGTCGGTAATGTCGAGGGCTTCCGGCAACGAGGTCTTACCCGAGCCAGCGTAGACCACAAGCATCGCGTAATCCCGGACCTTCCTTGAAACAAGATCGATGTGTTCGGATGGGGACAGCGTGAAGGCTACGTCCAAATGACCAGATGCAACCCGGTTGGCGAGTTGAAAGTAGCGCGAGCTTTCCATGTGCAGACGCACGGGCGGTGTCTCATCGCAGAGCGCAGCGACAAACGGAGGCAGGACGTTGATCGCGACCGCGTCTACGGAACCCACAGCAAGATGTCGTACCTGGTCGGCCTGAAGTTGCTCGGCCTCAATTTCAAGCATTTTCCAGCGCTCGGCAATGTCGAGAAAACGCTCACCCTCGGAGGTCAGTGTTATGCCCCTGGTTCCCCGCGAGCGCAGGAGCAGCGGATGCCCTATCCGGCGCTCGAGGGACTGGATCCGATACGAGACGGTCGATTGCGTCGTAGATACGATCTCGGCCGCCTGAAGCAAACTTCCCGAGCGGACCACCGCCAGGAACGTGTTGATCTCCTCGCTGAACAGCATATCGAATCCTTCGATATCTGGTGAATAAAATCTGACATTGACCGATATTGTGCCCCCACCTTAGCCTAGCTGAATAGAAAAACAAATCCCGTCATTTGATTCGGTAACGTTTGGAGGCACATATGGGAAAGGCACTCGTCGGCATCGAAGATTTACCTCCGAGCCGCTTTCATAAGAGGATAGCCCTCGTGGCGGCAGGGGGACCGTTCTGTGACGGGTATCTGCTAGGGATCATCGTTGTAGCGCTGCCGTTCATTGCGAAGGACCTCGCGCTGAACGCGCTGCAGATCGGTCTGATCGGCGCGTCGAGCCTGATCGGCATGTTCGCCGGCGGCCTGGTTTTCGGACCCATGACGGACCGCTTCGGCCGCCAGAAGATGTATGTGCTTAATCTGGCCGTATTCGTTATCTGCTCACTCGCGCACCTGTTCGTACATGACGTGACGACGTTGTTCGTCCTTCGTTTCGTCATGGGGGTTGCGCTGGGCGCGGACTATCCCATAGCGACCGCGCTCGCAGCTGAATTTCTGCCTCGGAAGCTTCGCGGGCCGGTGCTCGCGAGCCTCGTGCTTTTGCTCTGGGTCGGATACACCATAAGCCTTGCAACGGGTCTGATCGTTAGCGGTAGTGATAGCGGTGTATGGCGCTACATTCTTGCGAGCGCTGCGATCCCTTCGGCGATATTCCTGCTGCTGCGCCTGAGCATCCCCGAGTCGCCGCGCTGGTTGATTTCCGCAGGACGCGTAGAGGCGGCTCGTAGCATCGTGGCACAGCACCTTGGGCCACAGGTTGACTTCGATGCACTCGTTGCTGAAACGCGCGTGAGCACCTCCAGGCGTGGCCTTGGGCTGTCCAAAATTCGCGAACTGCTTTCGCGAGGCTATGGGCGCATGCTGGTGTTTTGCTCGATCTTCTGGATGTGTCAGATTGCGCCTTCGTTCGCAATCAAGACGTTTCAACCGATGCTATTGAAATCGCTCGGCGTCACTCAGCCACTCGCCGGCTCGCTCGTGATCATTTCATTTGCCATCGTCGGAACTGCGATCGGCATGTTCGTCGTCAACCGCGTCGGTCGGCGCACGCTTTGTCTGGTCTCTTTCGTTCTTGCAACGCTCGCGCTTTTTCTTCTGGCAACGCCGATGTCGAACATTGCCACGGTTGCGATCGGTTTGTTCGTTCTCTTCACGGTGGCCGAAGCTGCCGGCTCCGGGCTGCAATTCATCTACCCGAACGAGATTTTTCCGACTGATCTTCGTGCAACCGGTATGGGACTCGCGATGTCTGCAAGCCGCATCGGAGCCGCGGCAGGAACGTTCCTCCTTCCTACCGTGCTAGTCCATTTTGGAAGCGCGACTGGTCTGCTTATCGCGGGTGGGATCAGCCTGATTGGCCTGCTCGTATCGGTTCGCATGGCTCCCGAGACCCGTAACGTGTCGCTCGGCGCGGCGAATGCTCCGAGCATGGCAGCGAGCGCCAGCGAACACTCTCTGCAGCGAAGAGAGGCTCGCAGCTGAGCGGAAAGGACGGCGTAGCCATCGCTGACGCCGGTCAGCCACAGCAACTCGGACTTAAGAATCT
Source organism: Paraburkholderia sp. BR10923 (assembly GCF_040948765.1). Taxonomy (NCBI): domain Bacteria; kingdom Pseudomonadati; phylum Pseudomonadota; class Betaproteobacteria; order Burkholderiales; family Burkholderiaceae; genus Paraburkholderia; species Paraburkholderia sp. BR10923. Next base: position 2,709 of record NZ_JBFPKO010000037.1, read on the forward strand.
CACCCTGGCAACACTTCTTGCACCAATGCAAAGAGGCACTCTATGAATTCGGCACCTAAAGTCATCATCATCGGCGCTGGCATCATCGGCACCACACTCGCTTATGATTTCGCGAAACGCGGCGCGCGCGTCACCGTGCTCGACAAGAACGAAGTCGCGAGAGGCGCCACTTCTGGATCATTCGCGTGGATAACGAATCAGACGAAGTTCCGCAATGCGGACTCGCTTGGCGAAGTTGGCGCGCAGCATTACTTCAGTCTGCATCGCCTGTCGCACCTGCGCTGGCGTTTCCTGCAAAGCGAAATCGACGGTCTGCCGATTCGCTGGTCAGGCTGCTTTCAAAGCGCCGAGCCCGGCACCGAGGAGGCACGGGAACTCGCGGCGGAACTGGACCGGCGCCTGCGCTGGGGCAGCCCGACGTACCGCGTCACCGCGGCCGAGGCACGCGAGATTGAGCCGGGGTTTGAGCCGGGAGCCGAAACGGACATTTTCTACACGCCCGATGAAGGGATGATGTCGCCTGTGCAACTGACGTCAATGATGCTCGATGCGGCGGTCGCACGAGGCGCGCAATATTCGCCGCACGACGCGTATCAAGGCTTCACCAAGACGGCGGGCGGTTACGAGATCCAAAGCGGAAGTGGCAAGCGCGAGGCCGATATCCTCATCTTCGCGGGCGGCATCGCGAACCCGGAACTCGTCGAAGGCACGGGGCTTAAGGCACCGCTCATCCACAGCACGGGGAGCGTCGTCCATCTCGCGCCGTTGCCACGGATTTTCGATTCGGTCATTCTTGGCGCGCATGTTCACGCGATCCAGCGCATCGACGGTCGTGTGGTCATCGCCAAGCACTTCTCCGGTTCGCCCGTTGGCGATCCAAGCACGCCCGACCCCGAGGAGCTTGTACGTGTCGCCGCGCGCGTGCTGCCCGGCTTAAAGGACGCCGTTGTAGAGAAAGTCACCGAAACGCGTCGCGTCATTCCCGCTGATGGACTGCCCGTCGTGAGCCGTTCTGAAGACCTGCCCGGCGTGTTTTCGATCACAACGAACGCGGGCATCAGTCTGGCAGCCGGATTGTCGCAGCTTATCGCGACTGAATTGCTTGACGGCGTGGCTGTGAATCTATTGGACCCGTATCGCTCACAGCGCTTTGCCGATTAAGCAAGGCTGTGACCCCATTCAGGCGGACCGCCATGAACGGCCTCGGTTTGATGACCGCTTGCCAATGCCCTCCGGCCGCCTGAAGGTCTCCGACCGAAGGGCGACGACCGTCGCCTATTGGCCGGTTGTACCCATTCAGATACGGCGCCACAAAGCTGCCGCTGCCGTAGGGAACGGCGGCTTTCAATGACGGGAGTTGAATGCGTACAACCGGCCACTTTCTGCCGCTCGCCTGAGCCATGCGGTGGTCGTTCGAACGACCCGTCCACTTCGAAACCCGCATGGTGCTCAACCCCAGTTGTCGGCCAGAGCCGACATTGGAGCGGGCTGGATTTTAGGTCAGCAATGTGTGGCGGATTGCCGACGGTGGAGCTATCGAGCGGCCGGACACCTGCTACCTGCATCGCCGGACTCACACTCTCAACCATCAACTGCCTTTGGAGCCGGCACCGCAGGCTCGTTATTGTTCACATTGAGTGGGACGATCTCGGCGCGGCCGCCTGGCAGGATATCGGCGAGATCGGGGCTTGTACCGAGCACACCGCAGAAACGAGCGAATTTCTGTAAACCGGAGGCTGTGGCTCTGGATGCTAATGTGGCGGGTCCGTTACTTCGCGATTACATCCTTCGCCTGAACATCAATCGTCGGCTGGGCCGCGGCTCCATTAGTGGTCGACGGTGACCCACCACCCATGCCTTCCTTGAATGCTTTGAAGGCACCGCCCAGGTCGGAACCGGCGGTACGTAATTTCTTGGTGCCGAAAACAAGCGCAATAATGGCCAGAACGATTAGCCAATGACCGATGCTGAGACTTCCCATATCAAACCTCTAGAACTAGAAAAACGTTGAACGATGACGCGCAGCTTTTCCGCACGTTCCGGAAATTAGTAGCGGGTTCCGGTGTAGCCCCCATTGTCAAGCTCCGAAGCGATCCCGTCTCATTGAGCCATTTGCGGAATCGAAACCGTGATTGCCGCCACCAATGCGTGTCACCCGCAGACTCAAGAAAGCTCCGGTCGTCCCAGCCGTGATTTGCGTTCGCAGCGTTCGAAGCGTTCGCTGCCGACGCAATTGCGGACCTTCTCAAACGCAGAAGCCAGGTGTGAAAACGCTAGCGTTTACGCACATTCGGCATATCGAGACATGCTAGTGCCGTGACGATCGCGAATACCGACTCTGGCGTCCGCATCGGCTCAGGTGTCAGGATTCGCTGCGACGAAGCTCTGGAACGCACCGTAAGTCGGCTGGATCGGTACCAGACTGTTCGAGACGATGCCGAACGTCTGGTCACCACTCGTCAAGTCGTAGTACATCACCGACTGAACCGCAGACGTCTTGCGCGCCGCATAGAATTCGCCGAGTTGCTGACTGACGTAGGTCGCGCGGAACGCTTCGGTATCTTCGGGGGCGGCGTTCCATTCGGAGATGATGAACGGCACTCCATAGCGCGCCTTGCAGTAGATCGGCAGGTTGAAGCCTGGACCGGCACCGTCCGAGCCTACATCGAAGATATCGCCATAAGGCTGGTAGTTGTGCCACGTCGTGATGTCCCAGCGAACCTTAGGGTAACCGCTCGTTCCATCCGGCTGCAGGCCATCCCATAGCATGTCGGAGGCGGCGATATCCGCCACGCAGAAGTTGATGCCGCACCTGGCGTTCGGCTGCACGGATTTGATGCCATCGATCATGCCGCGCATCGCGCCGCGCAACATCGGCCAGTTCGCGTTGTTGAAGTCGCCCCTGCCTGTTCCGGCTGTTGCCGAATTCAGGATGATCGCCCCGTCGCGGGTCAGTTCATTGCCACATTCGTACATCGTGACGCCATACGGCGCCAGCGCCGTGGCAATCGCCGCAGCCCCTGAGAATGAAGCCTGATAGGCCGCCGATTCACTCGTGTACAGGTTGTTGTTTGTGTCACGGAGCCCGTATTCGACGAGCGGGAAAAGCGTCAGTCCGGCGGACTTGAAAGCGCTTGCCAGGGCTACCAACGCGTTTATCTGGGTCGGCGTGTTGAAAACGCCGACGCGATAAGTCGTGCATCCTAGCGCACGCAGCGCGCCGACGACCTGCGCGGGCGTAAACGTATAATCGTAGTGCCCGTTGATGCCGTAGAACGCGCCCGGCGTGGCCGCCGCGGCGATACGCGGGTCCGTACACGGTAACCAGTTGCCGTTCCATGTCAGGACAGAGAACTGCCCGCCCGTCCCCGACTGGTAGATCATGCCGCCATACCACAACAGCAGGCTCACGTTGGAGGAGGACGGATCCTTGACCTTGTTCTTGTAGATATAGCCGTTCGAAAGCGTCCAGATGTTGCTGGACTTGTCGATGATGTAGGCGGCGGACGGAATCGTCGTGCCGTCTGCCGAAGTGCCGCCAAGGCGCGGATCGATACACGACGTCCATCCCGACCCAAGCCACTGATAGAAATTGCCGCTCGTGTTTTCCTGGTACACGCTGCCGTTGTACCACAGCAGCATTGTGACGTTGTACGAGTAGGGGTCTTTGGTCCCGTTCCTGTAGATATACCCGTTGGAGGTCGTCCACACGATGCCGGAGGCGTCGATAATGGACGTCGCCGGCGGGGTTGTCGTGCCGTTGGCCGAAATATTACCCCCGACGCGCGGATCGACTGAGGGTGTCCAGCCCGTCCCAAGCCATTTGTAGAAATCCCCGCCCGTGTTTTGCTGGTAGACGCTGCCGTTGTACCACAGCAGCAACGCGACGTTGTACGAGTAGGGGTCTTTGATCCCGTTCCTGTAGATATACCCATTGGAGGTCATCCACACGATGCCGCTGGCGTCGACAATGGACGCCGCAGGCGGGGTTGTCGTGCCGTTGGCCGAAGTGCCCCCGAGGCAGGGATTGGAAGCCGGTGTCCATCCCGACCCAATCCACTGATAGAAATCTCCGCTCGTGTTCTGCTGGTAGACGCTGCCGTTGTACCACAGCAGCATCACGATATTGTACGAGTAGGGGTCTTTGGTCCCGTTCCTGTAGATATACCCGTTGGCGGTCAACCACACACTGCCGCTGGCGTCGACAATGGCGGACGCCGGCGGGGTTGTCGTGCCGTTGGCAGAAGTCGTACCGTTGGCCGCAATAAGACGCGGATCGACAGAGTTTGTCCACCCCGTCCCAAGCCACACATAGTAATCCCCGCTCGTGTTCTGCTGGAAGACGCTGCCGTTGTACCACAGCAGCATTGTGACGTTGTACGAGTAGGGGTCTTTGGTCCCGTTCCTGTAGATATACCCGTTCGAGGTCGTCCACACGATGCCGGAGGCGTCGACAATGGACGCTGCCGGCGGGGTTGCCGTGCCGTTAGGTGAGGTGGATACGCTGGCGTTTGCCTTGGCCGCACTGCTGTTGCTGCCAGGCGCAGTGGCGTCGCTGTTGCTCCCGCCACCGCACGCCACCAGTACATAGCTGCTTGCAGCTGCCGTCAGGCAGCCGAGAAATCGTCGTCGATTGATCACAGAAATAATCCGCAGCCGGAAGACCCGGCCAAATTCAGTTGGTAAGCACTCGAGTCACACGGGTCTGACGTGCGCCAGAAAGTGGTTGCACCTTTTAATTCGGTATGCTTATCAAACCGCTGCAATACGATCGGACGACGGCTCCCAGGCGTTCATCAAGGCGCCGCGTTTTCTATCGAACTGCTTGTCGGAGGGATTTCGATTACCGGAGCGATCCTCACTTGACTTGCCTTTGCGCAGTCAGCGAGCGAATTCGCAAAAAGGGAATAAGCGATAGGGATTCGGTAACAATTACCTTTTGGAGCCTCTCATCAGGTAAGAGATACTACTGGATGTCGGCAGGAAGTGGGCCGGAGGTTAGAGCACGGCGGCAAATAGGCTTATTCTTGCGATAAAAAGGCGCCCGCAGGTTACTTTTTTCGCGGTCTGCGAATTGGAAGCGACGAACGTCCAGAGGGTGGTGGACGATGAGCACTTTTCCACGGGGCGGTCCTGCCTGCTCCGCGGCTGCGACGCTTCCAATTCCTTATCTTTCCAATGATCTTGGGGAGCGTTCAGGGCCGGAAAGTGACCTTGCCCCTGTTTCACGAATCCCATAGCTGAAGTGTGTTAGCTGGAACTCGATCTGACAGGTAGTCTGGGCCGATAGAGAAGACGCGATCAATGGGGAATGAGTTTCTCCCTGGCGAGTTGCAGTGAATCGAGAAAGGGGCGCATCGGGGTCTTGCCGTAACACCATCGTCCCTGATGTTCACGTTCATTGTTGTACTGGTCGAGCCACGCATCAAGATCAGTCTGCAACACGTCTATCGATTCGTAGATCTTCTTTCGGAAGGCCACACGATAGAACTCGTTGAGCATGGTTTTGTGCAGCCGTTCGACGATCCCGTTGGTCTGCGGCGACTTGGCCTTGGTACGAGTGTGATCGATATCCTCCACGGCCAGATACAGCTCATATTCGTGATGCTCGGGATTGCCGCAGTGTTCCGTGCCGCGATCGGTCAGCACACGCAGCAGTGGGACAGATACGCTGTTGTTGAATAAAAAGATTGCGAGGACAACCTCTTTGCGTACCTCTAGAACCGTTTTTTACTTGTCCTCGTTATGTTCGTTTTCCAACACAACACAAACAACACAACAGGTTTTTTCCCAACGCGCGTACTAAAAACATATGGCCCATCTATCATCTTCCTTGCACTATCAAAAAATGACAAGGCCCTATGAGAGACCCTGCCGTGAGCAAGTTCGCAAAACTGTCGACGTTCGTTGTGTAGCCGCGACGCTCACCAGCCGGACTGACGATTAGAACGGTAGAGTCGGCAAGCCGTTAAATGCAACCGTCGGCACAGTGGGCTCTGGTCGGAAATTGGAAGGCCACGCGCCTCAAAAAACGATCACCGACCGCCGGCCAGGAGTCGGTCCGCGAAACCCTCATAAGGAAGTGAGGCCCGTCATGAACATGCTTACCATCACCGCCCGCCAGCTCTTGTTATATAGCCACACCCTCGTCTTCGCCTTCGTCATCGCGCGCGTGTTGCGGGAAGACGTGGCGCTGCTCACCGCTCGGCGCATTGATGCCGTCAGACTGGAAGCCACCGGACGTACCATTGCAGGGTTGCTCGGCCTGCTCTGGATAACGGGCGTCGCTATGATCCTGCTTGGCACCGGCTTACATATGGCTGTGCTGGTCTCCAAGCCGAAGCTGGCTGCAAAGCTGACAGTGGTATGCCTGCTGACGGCGAACGGCTTGCTGCTGCATCGAGTCGCGTTTCCGATGCTGACCACACCGCAGCGTCGCCCACGTCGGGCGGCGACGATATGCGTCTTGTTGGGGGCCATCAGTTCGGTGTCGTGGCTCTATGCGTCTTTTGTAGGCGTGGCGCGCCTTATCGCCCCGGCGATGTCCTATACGGCCTTTCTAGCCTTGTACGGGGTGGGGCTGCTGGGCGGGATCGGGACTGCGTTGGCGGTGGCGCGGCCGCGTGTGGAGCGGCTATTGGCTCCGTTGTCCGGCGGGGACGTGGTTGCCGGTTCGGCGCCAGCCGGACGATTGAGCTTGCCGCCTTTTTAGCTCGACCTGAAATAGCGCCGCACGCAACGCCATCCGGTCGTCCAGGTCGAGCGCGGGCTTGGCGATCTACGTCTCAAGAAGCCACTCGCGTTAAAGGAGTTGCTGCGCGCGATAGATGAAATAAGCTGTGAGTACGCCTTCATCGGCGGTCTGCGGCGCCGTCTCGAAGTCGCCCACGTCAAACTGAACGCCAGCCGCGCCTTCTGGCTGATCGCATATCCCACACGGAGTCACGAGATGTTGTTCGATGCGCACGCACGCGCATTTGCCGCGTTCGGCGGCGTGCCGCGTCGCGGCATCTACGACAACATGAAGACCGCCGTGGACACCCACCATTGCCACATCGTTGAAACAGGCAATGAATCGTGGCGCTTCAGGACCAGTTCTGCCAAAGCAAAAACGACGAGAAAGAGAGTTTCAAAGACGATAATGCGGTGGAAGTTCGGCACGTTGTAATTCGTTCCCGCGCTGCCTGCCGGCGTGCATTGCGCTTCGCGCAAAGCACCACCGATGTGTTCGCGATGTATCCCTGCCGTCGCGCTGCGCGGGTCATCCCGCCCGATGCAGCTTCGTGGCTACCGTGCCGGCGTGACGCTTAACGCGTCGGGGTCCCTTCGCCGCTTTGCGGTGACGCCCCCTCGCTATGGGCCGGGCAACACCTGATCCGCGTTCTTGTTGCGGAGATGGACAGCCTTCCGCGTTGCGCTAAATCGCCGGGACTAGGTCGAATTCGGCATCCAGATTTGCCATACGTGATCTAACCTTGTAGGCCAATGATCTCTATGGCCGATGGGCCGCCGCTTCACGCGCCGTGTCGTGGTATTCCTTGAATTTTGTGACTCTTCCGTTTTCGATTGTGAAGACGTGAGCCCACTCATCTTCATACGTAATGCCAGTTGAATTTACGCGCCAGCGCTGGACCCCAAGCACGACCACCTTGTCTTCGCTGGCAATAAAATCGACAGGTTCGAATCGTTCGGCAGTCTGAGTCGCAGCAAGCGCACTGAAGAATTCCGCGACCTCCTGAGGGCCGTGCCTTCTGCCGGCGAATGGGATGATTTCAGTGGCCCCCGGTATGAACCAGTCGACATTATCGGCGAGCGTTTTCAGGACGCCCTCGATATCGGCCTTGCTGAATGCATCGTATGCCTGCTGCACCAATTGAACGTTGAGTTGCTCGATCATCGCGCCTCCCATAATCGCCATTTGGAGATCTTCCAGCATCGCAGCGGAATCGAGATCCGTACAAGATCATCATAGTTGTGTCACCGAAATCGTGCTCGCCAAGCAGCAAAAATCTTAGAACCTGCTGGACGCTCCAGGCTCCTGGATGGCTGTCGGAATCCTGACAGCCGCCGTCGAGGTCCGGCCGGGTCGAGAGGCAGAGATGGGTCGTGAAGACTCGTTCGCATTCCCCGGAAGGCGACATTCGCCGGCACCTGGTTGCCAACGACAGAAAAGGGACATGCAGCAGCCACACGGCGCCTGACCGGCGAGCGTCCGCATTGGCCGACCAGCCGCCGGCAGGCTCAAGGGAGCTGTGACCTGACGGTATCGCTGGCGGCATCAACCTCCGAAGTCATCTGGAGATGCAAGGCTTGGACGATCTTTCTTAAGCGCGCGGAGCTGATTTTCCGATGCGGCCCACCTAAGGCCGTTGAGTGCCGGGGGGGAATGCCGGTATCGCTGACGGGATCGGCGGCCGCTATGGGACCCGAATTAGGCCCAGCATTGGGTTTGCGGCGGGTTGTTGTCAATTGAGTGGGTGTTGGATCTTCTCCGAACGTGTTTTGCTTTGGGACTGCCTCCCCGTCATGCCGCGACAGGTTCGCCACCTTCGGGTCGTCTGTCGTGAAACGCAACACTAATTAGCCTAGGAACCGCAACGGAACTCAGCGCAGGTTTTGGCGCAGGTTTTGGCGTAGGTTTGTTGGCAGAGGCCTGTTGGGCAAGGCCGCTTCACTACTTCGACGAGAACGAATAGAGAAAATTGGGAAAGGACCGCTCCCCGTTCCGTCGCCCGGCAGCCTACCCGGGAGCCTGTGTTTCCGCCTGCGTGGCCTGCTGCCGCCGTCCGATCGCGATCGCGCGCTTCACCGGTTCGCTTTCCCGCACTTCCGCCACGACAAATTCAACAAATGCCGTGACGCGTGGCGGCAGATGCCTGCGAGCGGGGTAGTAGACGCAGATGTCGCTGCGCCGCTCGGCGCATCCCGGCAGTACATGCTTCAGTCTGCCGGCGTCGATCAACGGCGCCGCGTGATGTGCGCCCAACAGGGCGATGCCACAGCCCGCGACGGCGAGTTCGGTCAAGGCCTCGGTGTCCGTCACGACCAGCCGGGAGCGAGGCTGAAGCACGATCTCGCTCGTGCGCGCCTGAAACTTCCACGTCTGAATTCGTCCGGTATTCGGCGAACGAAACGAAATAAGCTCGTGGTGCTCCAGCTCTTCGACGGACGAGGGCTCCCCATGCCGTTCAAGGTATGCCGGCGCCGCGCAGAGAATCAACGTCAACGGTGCGAGCGTTCGCGCGACCACACTCGAATCCGTATCCTTGAGCTGACCGATCGCGCAGTCATAGCCCTCCGAAATCAGGTCCACGCGGCGATTATCGAAACGCAGATCGAGCTCGATCAGGGGGAAGCGCTCCCTGAATCGGCCCAGCACGGGCAGCAGCGCCGCGCGACTGAATGCGATCGGCAACGATACCTTCACGGGTCCGCTCAACTGCGTTTCGTCGGATGACAACGTCGTGATTGCGTCCTCGATCTGCTGCGTCGGCTGCCGCACCTGCGCGTAGAGCCGCCGCCCTTGCTCGGTGACTGACAGGTGCCGCGTGGTCCGCTGAAACAGCCGGCAGCCGACCAGCGCCTCGAGCATGCCAATCTGTTTGCTCACAGCGCCGGGTGTGACCCCGAGCTGGCGGCCGGCGGCCGAGAAATTCGCCAGATCGACCGTCGCGGTAAACGTCTTCAATGCCCGCAAGAGGTCAATCGAGCTGGCTCCGTCCGCTTTCATTTTGCACCTCCGCTCACAACTGTTTTCTCTCCGGGTAGCATAGACGAGCACTGCCCCGGCGCTGAAAATGGTCTCCACTTGGCAACAGTCAGGAGGTCGATCATGGTCCAGGAATCGACGGCGCTCCCGCGGCGCAAGTGCATGCCGCGCGGTCAGCTTCTCATCGACGGCAACTGGCGTGACGCATCCGACGGCTCGACCCTTTCGAGCATTGATCCGACCACCGAAGGGACGGTCGTGGAGTTCGCGAAGGCGACTGTGACGGACGCCGACGCGGCGGTCAAAGCAGCACGCAGGGCATTCGAGTCGGGCGCCTGGCGGCGCATGCATCATGAAGCGCGGGCAAGAATCCTGTTTCGCGTGGCCGACCTGCTCGAAGAGCGGGCGGAAGATTTCGCGTTGCGTGAATCGATGGATATGGGCATGCCGTACCGCGATTTCGTCGACGTCATCATGCCCCACTGCGCGGGCCTTTTCCGCTTCTTCGGCGGGATCGCGATGCACGCGATGGGAGGCGCCTATCGCACGTCATACGAACCACACATCCGTATCCTGACGCGTCGCGAACCGCTAGGCGTGGTCGCAGCGATCACGCCTTTCAATTTTCCGCTGGCGCTCACCTGCTCGAAAGTTGCGCCGGCGTTGGCAGCCGGCAACACCCTCGTGCACAAGCCGGCGTCCGATACGCCGCTGACCGCGCTCGCGCTCGCTCAGGTGATGCTCGATGCAGGGGTGCCGGAAGGCGTCTACAACCTGATCACGGGACCCGGCGGATCGCTCGGCGACGCGCTCGTGAAACACCCGCTCGTCGACAAGATCGCCTTTACCGGTTCGACCGCTGTCGGCCAGACGATTATGCGCAACGGCGCGGACACGCTGAAACACACGACGATGGAGCTCGGTGGCAAGTCGCCGAACATCGTGTTTGCAGATGCCGATGTGGATACGGCAGTCCAGACGGCCTTCTGGGGTGTCTTCTGGAACAAGGGCGAAGTCTGCGTCGCCGGTTCGCGATTGCTCGTGGAGCGGCCGGTCTACGACGAGGTCGTCGAAAAGCTGGCGCGGATGGCGCAGGCCGCCGTGCTGGGCGATCCGCTCGATCCGCGCACACAGGTCGGGCCGATTGCGTCGAGAGCGGAATTCGACAAGGTGCAGCGGTACGTCGACGCCGGCAAGTCATCGGCGGCCCGCCTCGTAGCCGGTGGCGGCACCCGCCGGATCAACGGCAAGGGGCTCTTCATCGAGCCCACGGTGTTCGCCGACGCGACGAGCGATATGGCCATCAGCCGCGAGGAGATTTTCGGACCGGTGCTGCCGGTCATTCCGTTCCAGGGCGAACAGGAGGCCGTGCGCATCGCGAATGACACGCCGTATGGGCTCGCCTCAGGCATCCAGACTCGCGATCTGGGCCGCGCATTGCGGCTCGCGGATCGCATCGAGGCCGGCACGGTCTGGATCAACACCTGGCACAAGTACCACCCGAGCGGACCCTTCGGCGGCTACAAGATGTCAGGCTACGGCCGCGAGCAAGGTGCCGAAGCGCTCGAGAGCTATACGCAATACAAGTCCATCTGGGCAAACATTTCGCAGGCCTGACGATAGGGGGGCTCGACCATGAAAATCGGCATCATCGGTGCGGGGAATGTCGGAACCGGTCTCACGAAGCATCTGCTCGGCAAAGGGCACTCAGTGATGCTGAGTTTCAGTCTCGACACAGAGAAGCTCCGGGCAACGGCGGCGGAGCTGGGCGCGGAGGTCGGCAGTGTCGCCGAAGCGGTGCGATTCGCTGATGTCTCGGTGCTGGCGACGCCCTGGGGCGCCGCGGCCGACGCGCTCGCGCAGGTCGGCACGCCACCCGGGCGGAAGGTGTTGTGGGACTGTACCAATGCGCTGAGGCCCGACATGAGTGGTCTCGTCGTCGGCACGACGACTTCCGGCGCCGAAGAGATCGCAAAGCTCGCCCCCTGGGCAACAGTGGTCAAGGCCATCCCGCCTTTCGCGGAGTTGCTGCATTCGACGGAAGTAAGGGTCGGTGGCGAGCGGGTAGGTGTGTTTGTCTGCGGCGACGACGCAAACGCGCGGACGGTCGTCGCGCAACTGGTTGGCGACATCGGCGCCGAGCCGATCGACGCCGGGCCCCTCACGCTTGCGCGCTACACTGAACCTGCCGCCATGCTGCTCGTACAACTCGCATACACACGCGGGTTCGGCACGAGAATCGGCTTCTCGTTATTGCGCGATATAGCGGGAAACGTGCCTGGCGGCGCGCGTTCCTGATCGCGGAGGTGATGCTGGCGATCGCCGGCGGAGGAGAGGGTGAAATGAAAGTTGGTGTATTGGGTTCAGGTGATGTCGGGCGGGCACTGGCGGCAGGTTTTCTCAAGCATGGGCACGAAGCGATGCTGGGTACGCGCACGCCCGGCAAGAACGACGTGCAGGAATGGGCGCGCAATCACGCTGCCGCAAGGACCGGTACGTTCGACGAGGCCGCCCGCTTCGGCGACATCGTGGTGCTGGCAGTCCTTGGCCGCATTGCGGGAAACGTGATCGAGCTTGCGGGAGCGGACAATCTCGCCGGCAAGACCCTGATCGACGCCACCAATCCGCTCGCCGATGAACCACCGGTCAACGGCGTGCTGAGATATACGACAGGTCCGAACGAATCAGTCGGCGAGCAGATTCAGGCCCAGATTCCTCGTACGCACGTGGTCAAGGCATTCAACAGCGTCGGTAATGCGCTGATGGTGGATCCGCAGTTCCCGCAAGGAACGCCGACCATGTTCCTCTGCGGCAACGACGAACAGGCGAAGGAACGGGTTGCCGCGATCGTCCGCGAGTTCGGCTGGGAACCCTACGATTGCGGAAGCATTGTCTCGGCACGCGCGCTCGAACCGCTTTGCATGCTGTGGTGTCTGCCGGGCTTCCTGCGCAACGAATGGCGGCATGCGTTCAAGCTATTGACCAGCGAGGGGTGAGCCATGCAGCCATTACCCGTGCCACCGGCAGGCGATCCGGGATTCACGCTTGAAGAAATGAAGCAGTTCGTGATCGAGCACTTCGAGAACTTCGTGAACCGGAAGAAAGCGGAAGTTGCGCGGCAGAACCTGAGCGTCGATTTCCTCGACCACGACGAACCGTCAGGTCCCCAGGTCGGCCCCGAAGCCGCGATTGAGATGATGACGGAGCTTTACAAAAAATGGCCGGACCTGCATGTCACTGTCGAAGACATCCTCGCTGAGCGGGACAAGGTGATGGTCAGAAACACCTGGCGCGCGACCGACGCGGCGTCCGGGCAGAAGATCGAGTTCCACGGCTTCGTGCTGTGGCGATTTGCGAATCGCAGGATTGTCGAAAGATGGGCCACGGTGACCGCGCCGCGCGCAGCGTGACAAAAGCTGCAGTAAGCCGGAACGCCAGCAACCTAGAACACGCCGAAATCGTCGTTGCTATCGGGAATCGCGGCGAGCAGGTTCGCAAGCGCGCGGCAGCCGATCAGGCTCGAAAGCGTTATCGCCGCGCGCAGCCACCACTCGGCGCGTGAGTCTGGGTGCGCCGCTGCTCGCGCCACGCCGTCCGCTTGCCGCACGTCCATGTGGCTCACCGCGCCGCCGCTTGCGTACCGCCCACGCGCGATAGCAGCGCCTCCAATACCTGTCGCAACGTCGTGGCGCCGAAGCGTCGCTCGCTCACGTTCGCCTCCACGTCGATGCGGCCAGCGTTGTGCGCGTCGTACAGATCGACGATCAATTGCGCGTGACGCTCGCCGAGCCCGGCGCCGCGCAGCACGCCACCCCATTGGTCGCGCGGCACCCGCTGGGCGATCACCGGCCGCCCCGACAGTTCCGCCAGGGTGCGCGCGACGTCGAGCGCGCTCACCCGTTCTTTCGCTTCGATACTGACCACCCGCGGCGTCTCGCGCAACGGCGCTTCATCGAGCAGCAACTGCGCGGCAAGCGCGCCGACGTCCTCGGCGGCGACGGTCGGAAACAGCTTGTCGAGCGGATCATGCAGACTCGGCAGCACGCCCCGGCCGAGCGCGACCGGCAGCACGCGCGCCCAGTTGTGCATGTGCTCGGCGGCGCGCAGCAAGATCAGCGATGACGCGACGTTGCGCAACTGCGTTTCGAGGTAGTGGAACAGCGTCGTGATGCCGGTGCCGTCCGAGTGCTCGGCGCCGTAGTCGGATAGCGCGAGGAGCCGCGGCGGCGCGGCCGTGCGCAAGGCGGCGACGCCCGCGTCGATGATGCGCCGCATGGCGGCCGCGGGATCATCATGCGCACGCGGGACTGGACAGAGCCATTGCACCGCCTGCGCGCCGTCGATCGCGCGCGCGACCGATTCCGCGTCGTTGAGGTCGGCGCGCGCGATCTCGCAGCCGATTGCCGCGAGTGCTTCGGCTTGTGCTGCGTCGCGCACCACCGCGCGTACTGGTTGGCCCGCGCGACGCAAGGCGGCTGCGCTCGCCTGTCCCACATGACCGGCCGCTCCGAAAATGACGAACACGTTGTGCTCCTTGTGAGGATCGCTATGGCGTGATGGTAGGGACGCGGTGCCCGCGAGGCGCTCAGATCCGGATGACATTGCGCAGATATGGATGATTTTTTACTGCGATGCCGCGCAGGTCGCGCGGATCGCGTTGGCGGTTGGCGCATTACGAAATTCCGTCACGCCGGCGAAGCCGCCGAAAACACCGCACAATGCAGGTTTCTCGCCGTCATTCAAGTCACTCAGGAGACAAGCGATGAATGCCGTCACCCCGATTCCCGCGCCTGCGCCGCACAGCGGCTCGCGCATCGCCGTACGCACCAGCAGGGCGCTCGGCTGGCATGGCTTCGGTGCGGATCTGGTCAACGTGTCGGCCGGTTTGCATCGGGTGCCGGCGTTCGTCCATCACCGTGTGGGCGTGCACGTCGGCGCGCCGGTGACCGCGCGCTGTCTGTGCGATGCGCGCCGCCATACGCGGATTCAGGCGCACGGCGACGCGGACGTGATCCCCGCGGGGCTCGAAGGTCAGTGGAGCGATGATGCCGCCTGCACGATTTTCAGCGTCTGGTTTGCCGAGGACTTCGCGCGACGGACCGTCGAGCAACTCGCATTGAAACCGGCCGACGCGCAGCTGCGTCCGCGCTTCCAGATGCGCGACGCGCGCTTTCAGCATCTCGCCTGGGCGCTGCGCGCGGAGCTCGAAGCGGACGATGCATCCGATCCGCTGTACGCCGAAAGTCTGTGCACGGCGATGCTGGTGCGTCTGATCGGCGTCGAACCGCTGCCCGCCAACCGGCGGCGGACGCTGGCGCCGCGTACGGCCGCGCGCGTGATCGAGTTTATCGACGCGCATCTCGATCAGCGTTTGACGCTCGACGAGCTCGCCATGCAGGCACAACTGAGCGTGCCGCATTTCAAGGTGCTGTTTCGCGACACGCTCGGTGTGCCCGTGCATCAGTACGTGGTACAGCGCAGGGTGGAG
The DNA here is from genome assembly GCF_040948765.1 of Paraburkholderia sp. BR10923. Lineage (NCBI taxonomy): Bacteria > Pseudomonadati > Pseudomonadota > Betaproteobacteria > Burkholderiales > Burkholderiaceae > Paraburkholderia > Paraburkholderia sp. BR10923. Next base: position 17,906 of record NZ_JBFPKO010000037.1, read on the forward strand.
CGCGCGCGAACGCTGCTGCTGCAAGGACGCCTCAGCGCAAGCCAGATCGCGCTCGAGACGGGCTTTGCGCATCAGAGCCATATGGCGCACTGGATGTCGCGTTTGCTGGGTGCAACGCCGCGTGAACTGCGCGTCGCCGCGCGCGATGACGCGGTGACGTCGGAGCAGGCGAAGACACTACGTTGATGCGCGGAACCGCGCGGCGCGGAACGCATTCGATTCAACCATGCGCCGCACCCGTCAACTGCGCATAGACATCATGCGCGAGCTGCAACAGCTCGTTGCGATCGATTCCGCCCGACACCGCATAGCCAAAATCGCCGTCGACCCAATAGAACACGTTGACGGGCCCCGCCTGATACAGCTTGAACGCCGTTGTATTCGCGTTCTCGCGGCGATGCGAGATGCACAGCGTGACACGCTCGCCGTTCGGTCCGCGATACATGAACTGCGCGGTCGGTCCGTCGTCGCCGGGCAGCAGGCGGCCGCCCGACAGCATGAAACCGCTCTTCGACAGCATCGGCGGATGGACCTCGGTGCCGAGCCGGTCCGCGAGCCATTGCACGAAGTCCTGCTCGTGATCGGCGCTCATGTCGCTCGGCCGGTCGATCGCCGGCATGTAGACGACATGCGCGACCGCCGCCCGGCGCGCGAAACCCTCGGCGCTGGTCGCGCTGACCGCACGATCGCCGGCTTGGGTGTCGGCCCGGGTATCGGTTCGATCGATCGGAACGGGTGGAATCAGATCGTTCCTGTGCATGCCGATGCCTAGGCCGAGCACGAGCGCGGCAGCCATGCCCGCGAACTGCGCGGCATAACGCGGCCAGTTCGCGGCCGCCCGCGAGCGGCGCGGCGCGACGGTCTGCAGACGCTTCGGCACGGGCTCGCTGAGCACGCGGTCGTAGCGCTCGTGAAGCAGCCCATTGAGAGAAAAGTAATCGCTGACGCGCGCGGCCAGCTCCGGATTCTGTTCGAGCGCGCGCTCGACCTCGTCACGGCGCTCGCCGGACAGCGTGCCGTCCACGTACGCGTGCAAGTCTTCTTCGCCGATCGGCATTTGCGGCTCGCTCATCGCACCACCTGTAATTTCGCACCGGGCTGGGCGCCCGCCATCAAAGCTCGCAGCCGTTCGCGTCCGCGCGACAGCCGCGACATCACCGTACCGATCGGAATGTTCAGCGCGAGCGCGACGTCGGCATAGCTCATCTCCTCGAGACCGACCAGCAGCACCACCTCGCGCTGTTCGACCGGCAGCCGCTGCAGCGCGTAGTCGAGGTCGCGCATTTCGAGCGAACGCGTCTGGCCCGACGGCACCGAGAGCTCGCTTTCGGCGATGCTGTCGTCATCGACCGCGACGTGGACCGCGCGCGCCGCCGCCTTGCGCGCCTGATTCGCGAACACGTTGTGCATGATCGTGAACAGCCATGCGCGCAGATCGGTGCCCGGCTGGAACAGACGGGTGCGGCCGAGCGCGCGCTCGAGCGTGTCCTGCACGAGATCGTCGGCGAGCTCGCGATTGTTGATCAGCGCCCGCGCATAGCGCCGCAGACGCGGCACGTGCTCGATCAGCTCGTCACGGACATCCATGGTCGGTCCCGGTCAGGGGGCGTGGGGGTGGCATCGGCTTCACTCGCGTCGGTATCGATACGCACCGGGCCGGTCGCGGAAGCTTCCGTCGCGCGATGCGTTCGAACTGCAAACACCTGTCAGCGCATTTTATTCCGCGAGGGCCGCGCGCACCGGCGTCAGCGCGCGGTCATCAGATCGGCGGCGCGCATCAGGCCGTGGGTGCGCGCATCGCCCGCGACGACGAAACGCTGCCGCCGCGCGGTCCACGTCAACAGCCGCAATTCGCCGATGCGGCGCGCGGCCCACTGCGGCTCTTCGCGCGCAAACGGCGCCGCCGCCGACAGCACCACCACCGGCTGCTGATCGCCGTTCAGATAGACGAGCTCGTCCACGCGCTGCAATGGCCCGAGCCGCAGCACGCGTTGCTCGACGAGGCGCAGGCCGACCGCGCCGAGATCCGGCGCGGCTGGATCGGCGCGCGTCGGCGATGCCGACGAAAAGGGCCGCGCGCTGGCTTCGGCGAGCGCCATCACGGCGGCGTTGTCGAGTGCTTGTGCTGATACCTGCGCCGCCGCGAGCCAGCCGCTGACGGCGATCACCATCAGCGCGAGGCCTATGAATGCGACGAGCGTTCGACGCGCGGGACCGGCCGGTTGCGCGCGCATGCGAAGCCGGCGCGATCCGCGCAGGTACTCATGCGCGGGCTCCTCAGTGGTCTGAAACGTCGCCTGGATCTGTGCGTTCAAGCGGTCGTAAAAGGCCACCCGCCGTGCTTCCGCCGGATGCTTGTTGAGATAGTCGCGCAGCGCCGCGGCACGTTCGGGCGTCAGCGTGCCGTCGGCATAGGCCTGGATGTCGTCTTCGGACGGAGGAGTGCCGGACGGGCGATGAGTCGAGGTCATGGTGATGCGCGGTGTTGACTGCTGCTATCCAAGTGCAAACACAGGCGCTTGCGCATTTATTCCCCGCGCCGGCGATGTTTTTTTCACGCGGCGAATACAGGAATAAACGCTGCGGACTCGTGGTTCTCCCTGGTGCGAACCCGCACAACACTCACTGGAGTCGATCATGAAAAAGCTTTCGTTCGTCGCTTTGTCGTTCGTCGTTCTGGCCGCTTCGTCGAGCGCGTTTGCGCAGGCCAAGACACGCGCTCAGGTGTACCAGGAATTGATCGAGGCTCAGCAGAACGGTCTCGACTACGTCACCGACGCGTCGTACCCCGACGTCAGTCCCGTGTTCGCACGTCAGGTCGAGCAGCACAAGATTGCGCTTGCCACGCAAGCGGCGGCCGCCGCGAGCCACGTCGCGAACTCGGGCGCGCCAGCTGTTGGCACCCGTTGAAGCATCGGCCACCGGCGCGCGAAGGGGGTTTGAACGGGCGCGCCGGTGCCGGATGGAATAGATCGTTGCGCGGCGTGTTTGCCCGTACGTTGGTATCCATCCGGCAAGGAGTCTCCGTGACACAACCCTCCCGACCCAAACCTCATCCCCCCGGCTCCGGCCCGCGGCCGATCTGCGTGCCATGCCGGCTCGCCGCGATCGGCGCGGTCGTGCTCGCGCTTGCGGGCGGCTTCGCGTACACCGCGGGCTGGCTCACGCCCGCGCGTCTCACCGCTCCGCGCATCATCGATACGTTCGAAGCAGTCGCGGGCCAGCATCCCGGCTATCGACGCAATCACGCCAAATGCCTATGCGTGGACGGCTATTTCGACAGCAACGGCAATGGCGCGGCGCTGTCGCACGCGGCAGTGTTCGCGCCGGGCCGCACGCCGGTGTCGGGGCGCTTCGCGGTGCCCGGCGGCAATCCGTCCGCACCCGATACGAGCTCGCCGGTGCGCAGTCTCGCGCTGCAGTTCCGGCTTCACGATGGCGAACAATGGCGTACGGGCATGAACTCGACGCCGGTGTTCGCGGTGCACACGCCCGCGCAGTTTTATCAGCAGTTGCTGGCCTCGAAGCCCGACCCCGCGACCGGCAAACCGGACCCCGCGAAGCTGAAGGCGTTCTACGCGGCCAATCCCGAAACGCAGCCGTTCCAGCGCTGGGTCAAGTCGCACGCGCCGTCGTCGAGCCTCGCGAACGCCACGTACTACGGCATCGACGCGTTTCTGTTTACCGATGCTCACGGCACGACGCGCGCGGTGCGCTGGGCCGTCGTACCAGATACGTCATACGCGCCGATCACCGCCGAGCAACAGGCCGAAAAGAACTTCCTCGCCGCCGATCTCGACGAGCGTCTGCAACACGGGCCCTTGCGCTGGCATCTGATATTGACCGTCGCGCAGCCGGGCGACCCGACGAACGACGCGACGCTGCAATGGCCCGAGGACCGTCAGCGCATCGACGCGGGGACGCTCGTGATCGAACGCACGGCGTCGCAGGAAGACGGCGCCTGCCGCGACGTCAACTTCGATCCGACGATCGTGCCGGCCGGCATCGCGCCATCGGATGATCCGCTGCTCGCCGCGCGCTCGGCGGCCTACGCGCAGTCGTTTCAACGCCGCACGCGCGAGGAGGCGCTGCATCCCGAGCTCCATCGAACCCAGCCAAACGGAGAGCACTCATGACCGGCGATCGCACTCACTTCAGTCCGCTCGCGCGGCTGCTGCACTGGACGATGGCGCCGCTGATCGTCGCGATGCTGTTCATCGGCGTGGGCATGGTCGCGACGGTATCGCGCACCCACGATGCGTTGGTCGCGCTGCATCGGCCGCTCGGCATCGCGTTGCTGCTGCTCGTGCTGGTGCGGCTCGCGGTGCGCGTGATGCGCGGCAGTCCGCCATTGCCCACGCGCATGTCGAAGCCGCAGCGAATCGCGGCGCATGCGTCGCACGTCGTGCTGTACGGGCTGATGCTCGCGATGCCGCTGATCGGCTGGGCGATGCTGTCGGCGGCCGGCTATCCGGTCACGCTGTTCGGTCCGCTGCATCTGCCGCCGATCGCACCGCACGACGTCGCGCTGTTCGCGCTGCTGCGCGCGCTGCATACGTGGCTCGCGTTCGCGTTGTTCGCAACGGTGCTGCTGCATCTGGCGGCGGCGTTGCTGCATGGGATGATTCTGCGCGACGGGGTGTGGGGCAGCATGGCCCGCGCAGGACGCTGATCCCGGCCGAACCGGCCGCGCCGCGGCTCGTTCGGGCCGTTCTCGATTCGACCAGATCGGCCGGCCCAGCGATTTTCGTCCAACGCGTAAAATGGCCGGTTACCACAGGCAAATCGCAGCTGTTCAGAATCGGCCGGGCGTCGCGAGCGAGCGTCTCCCGTCGCATGGTTCGACCCGCGCGCGCTTGCCTTCGCCGGTTTGAACAGGAATGCACGCGGATGTCGTCAGTTTTCTTCGATCGGGAAAGCATTGCGGAATGGCTCGGTGAGCACACCGTCGCCAAGGCGCGCTCGGTGGGCGCGGTCAGCAACGTCAAATGGCAGGGCGAGACGCTGTCGGGCGACGTGCAGGGCTCGCAGCCCCAGCCTTACCGGACACGGGTCCGATTTCGTACCGATGGCGGGTCGCCGTGGGCCGAAGGCGAATGCACGTGCCCGGTCGGGCGCAATTGCAAGCACGTCGCGGCGCTGCTGCTCGCGGAACTCGACTACCACGACGAGATGGATCACATCACGCAGGTCGAGGACGACAGCGGCCCGGCGACGTCGGAGGTGTTCGTCGCGCGACGGATCACGGTCCCGGGCGTGCTGCCGGCGCCATCACCATCACCATCTTCGACTCCAGGTGTGCGGCCCGAACTGGTCAGCTGGCTCGAGCGTTTTCGCGCGCGAGCCCGCGCGGCTGACGCCGCCGCCGAAAAAAATGCCGCCCGCAAGGTGGAGGCCCCGAGCAGGGAAACGCTCGCCTATCGGCTCAACTGGTCGCGTTTTCATCTGCGCCACGAGGTCGTGCTGCATCGCGCGCGTTGCGACGCCGACGGCGTGATCGTCGAAGTCGGCGACAGCTGGGGCGACGTCGAAGGCGCGCTGCACAGGCAGCCGCGCTTCGTGTCCGACGAAGACCTGTCGATTCTGCGCGGCCTGTGGCTCGGCCGCTCGCGCGAGGACCTGGGTCAGTTCGTGCTGCGCGGCACGAGTGGCGCGGAAACGTTGCAGAAGCTGATCGCGACCGGCCGCCTGTTCTTCGACTTCAGGATCGCGCCGGGCGAGGCCCGACCGACGCCGCTCGCGCGCGCCGCCGACCGGCCCGGGCGCATCGAATGGGAGCCGCTCGCCGACGAGCGTCTGCGCCCGGTGCTGCGCACCGAACCGCGCGCGAGCATGGTGCTGCCGACCGAGCCGGTCTGGTACGTGGACGGCGTCGCCAACGAGGCGGGCGTTGTGCCGCTGTCGCTGCCGTTCCAGCAATTGCCCGACTACCTCGCGATGCCGCCGATTTCGCTCGCCGAGGCGCCGCTCGTCGCGTCGGTGCTGCGCGAGATCGCGCCCGAGCTGCCGCTGCCGCCGACCCACGACGCGCCCGCGATTCGGGTGATCGATGTCGAGCCGGTGCCGGTGCTGACGCTGAACAGCCAAGCGCTGCCGGGCACCGCGAAGGGCATGAAAACGGCGAAGGCCGCAACAACCGCGAAGGCCGCGAAGGCCGCCGAGCACAAGTCCGCCGCGGTCGAGCTGGCCGCGGCGAGCTTCGAATACGACGGCGTCAGCATCAACGCCGACAGCAGCGTGACGCTGGTGCCGCTGCCGGGCGGCGACGTGATTCACATCCGCCGGCGCTACGACGTCGAGAAAAAGCGCTTGCTGGAATTGCGCAAGACCGGTCTGCAGAAGGTGCCGACGCGCAATATGCAGGCGGCGCGTCTGTTGCCCGACACCATGCTCGGTCTGCCCGATGCCGACGCGTGGTCCGAGTTCGTCAACGACGCGGTGCCGGATCTGGTCGCGAAGGGCTGGCGCGTGACGATGGCGCCCGAGTTCCGCTACAACGTGATCGAGATCGACTCGATCGACGGCACCGCGCAGCAAGCCGGCGACGGCTGGTTCGATCTGGAGATGGGCATCCGCGTCGGCGAGCGCAACGTGCGGCTCGAGCCGCTGCTGGCCGATCTGTTCCGGCGCGACCGGCGCTGGCTGTCTGGCGCGCTGGAGAGCATCCGCGACGACGAGCCGATCGAGCTGAAGACGGAGGAGAACAAGCGTCTGCGGTTGCGCGCCGATCGACTGAAGCCGGTGGTGCGGGTGCTGGTCGATCTGTTCGATTCGCTCGGCGGCGCGCTTGCCGAAGGCGCGCCGCTGCGCGTGCCCGCGGTCGATGCCGGCCGCCTCGATGCGCTGCACGACACCGGTCGCTGGCAGTTCAGCGGCGACGCTTCGATTCGCGAGCTCGCGCGCCGTCTGCAAGCCGGACCCGGCTTGCGCGAAGTGGCGGTGCCGCGCGGTCTGAAGGCCGAGCTGCGCGCGTATCAGCACCAGGGCCTGAACTGGATGCAGTTCCTGCGCGAACAGGATCTGGCCGGCGTGCTCGCCGACGATATGGGGCTCGGCAAAACCGTGCAGACGCTCGCGCACATTCTCGCGGAGAAGGAAGCGGGGCGGCTCACGCAGCCCGCGCTGATCGTCGTGCCGACCACGCTGGTGCACAACTGGCGCGAGGAAGCACGCCGCTTTGCACCGGAGTTGAAGGTGCTGGCCCTGAACGGGCCGCACAGGAAGGAACGCTTCGAGCAGATCGGCGAACACGAACTGATCCTGACCACTTATGCGCTGCTGTGGCGCGATCAGAAGGTGCTCGGCGAGCACGACTATCATCTGCTGATTCTCGACGAAGCGCAGTACGTGAAGAACGCGACCACCAAGGCCGCGCAGGCGATTCGCGGCTTGCGGGCGCGGCATCGGCTGTGTCTGACGGGCACGCCGCTCGAGAATCATCTCGGTGAGCTGTGGTCGCAGTTCGATTTTCTGCTGCCGGGCTTTCTCGGCAGCCAGAAGGACTTCACGCGACGCTGGCGCAACCCGATCGAGAAGAACGGCGACGACGTGCGCCGCGCGTTGCTTGCGCGCCGCATCCGGCCGTTCACGCTGCGCCGGCGCAAGGACGAGGTCGCGAAGGAACTGCCGCCGAAGACGACGATCGTGTGCCCGGTCGATCTCGAAGGCGCGCAACGCGACCTGTACGAAACCGTGCGCACGGCGATGCAGCAGAAGGTGCGCGCTGCGGTCAGCGCGCAGGGGCTCGCGCGCAGTCACATCATCGTGCTCGATGCGTTGTTGAAGCTGCGCCAGGTGTGCTGCGATCCGCGGCTCGTGCGCACCCCGAGTGGCATCACGGACGGCGCGGCCGCGAGCGGCGGCGAGCGGGCGATGCGCTCGGCCAAGCTCGATCTGCTGCTGTCGATGCTGCCCGAGCTGATCGAGGAAGGTCGTCGCGTGCTGCTGTTCTCGCAGTTCACCGGCATGCTCGCGCTGATCGCCAAGGCGCTCGACGAGGCCGCGATCCCATACGCGATGCTGACGGGCGACACGGCTGATCGGGTGACGCCGGTCCAGCGGTTCCAGCAGGGCGAGGTGCCGCTGTTCCTGATCAGCCTGAAGGCGGGCGGCGTGGGGCTGAACCTGACCGCCGCCGACACGGTGATCCACTACGACCCATGGTGGAACCCGGCCGCCGAGAACCAGGCGACCGACCGCGCGCATCGGCTGGGACAAGACAAGCCGGTATTTGTCTACAAGCTGATCGCGGCCGGCAGCATAGAGGAAAAGATCGTCGAGCTGCAGGAACACAAGGCCGGGCTCGCCGACAGCATTCTCGCGGAAGACGCGGCAGGCGCCGCGAAGTTCTCGGACGACGATCTCGACGCGCTGTTCGCACCGATACCGGAAATCGAGGGCGCGCGGTGAGCGCGAGCCGACGATCGAACGAGGCAATGCAGAGGCAATGCGCAGCATCCCAGCTTTGGGAATCTGATGCGCTGCAGCAACGTTAAAGGGGGCCGGACTGTAACAAAACGTCTGCGTGTGTAAATGGCCGCCGCGGGAGGCTTCAACTCATACCAATTTCGAACTCGCGCTGTGCAAGACTTGCGCGTCGCGTGCTTCCGGACCAGGCGTAATAACTACTTTCCCAGCGGTTACAAAGGAAGTTCTTTCTTCTTGAGCGCGGCTTCGCGCCGGGCTAACGTGACATTACTCGTGCGGCTAGACCCCGGCGAGCGTGTGTAGTGTTCTTTAGGCGGCGTTGCTTCGACAGGGGCAACGCCGCTTTTTTTGCCCGCGACACGCGCGCCCGGCATCATCCGCTGACTGCCTTTGACGCATTGCGTCATCGCATTGGCCATCAATGTGAAGCACTCGAACGCCTCATACAAAAACGGGCTGCGCGTCTCGCGCACCTGCATAAGGATTGCATCAAATGACAACTCGCCCCGAGACGAAATCTAACAATGTTTAAACGATTTATTCTGAGATTATTCTTATACTGAACACGCAATTGTTAAATAAGAGTATCTGAAAGGAATCTTGAAGCGGATAAGCGGCATTGCCGAAAAGCCGCTCCAGCAAGGATCTGCGGCCCGCATTGTGATGTCCGTCCGGCTGCCTCGCAGTGCTGGCAGACCGGAGGAACCTAAGAAATACGCCAATCGTTTTCGATTAGGGTTTTTCGCGACGGATTGCCGGTCCACGGTAAGCGGGATGAAAGAGGGTTTTCGATTATCATGATCTGCCCTGCATAAATCGCTATGGAAATCACATTTATGCGCTGATCTCAGCTTCATGAAACCAGCGTCATAGCAGGGTACGGCGAGGGACCATTAGTCAGAAAGTAGCAGCCGGAATTTAATGGAAAGCCGGATCGGCGGCGCTATGTCGTCATCCCGGTCGTCAGCCGGTGCGCCGGCCGTCAGCCGCGAAAGGTGCTGTTACGTTGTGGGGTGTTATGAGAATTGCTGTCCTCGATGATGATTCGGCTCAGGCCGACCTTGTGTGTCAAACGCTATCCGCCGCTGGACACGTCTGTCATGCGTATGGCGCAGGGCGCGAACTCGTGCGCCAGTTGCGTCGCCAGACGTTCGACCTGCTCGTGCTCGACTGGAACGTTCCGGACATGTCCGGCGAAGAGGTGCTTCGGTGGGTGCGCGAGAGCCTGTCCGAGCGTCTGCCGGTACTGTTCATGACGAGCCGCGGCCGCGAATCCGACATCACTTCGATTCTGAATATCGGTGCCGACGACTATCTCGTCAAGCCCGTGTCGGGCGCGGTGCTGCTCGCCAGGGTCGGCTCGCTGCTGCGGCGTGCGTATTACCTGAAGCCGCCGGCGACCAGGGAAGTGTTCGGTGACTTCGAGTTCGACCTGAGCGCCAAGCACGTCATCGTGCGCGGCACGCCGGTCTCCGTCACGCAGAAAGAGTTCGAACTCGCGCTGTTGCTGTTTCAGCATATGAGCCGGCCGCTGTCGCGCGCACACATTCTCGACGTGATCTGGAAGCAGGCAACCGACATCCCGTCGCGCACGATGGACACCCACGTGTCGATGTTACGCAGCAAGCTCGGTCTGCGCCCGGAGCAGGGTTATCGGCTCACACCGATCTACGGCTATGGCTACCGCCTCGAGCGGATCGAAGCCGACACACCACCTACCGCCGACGACGAACCCACTGAAGAAGCGGGGGAGGCGTGACCGTCTGCGTGGGTGGGGCGGCGTCGGGCAGCGGCGCTATCTCCGGCCGCCGCGCCGCCGCGTGGCTTGCCGCGGCCTGTCTGATCGCAACGGGCGCGACCGGTTGGAGCGCGCTCGCGCACGCGCAGCCTGCGCGCGGCAAGGCCGGTGCGAAGGCGTTGCCGGTCTACGCTTCGTACACCACGCACGAAGGCGACACGCTGTACGACATCGCCGCCCGCTACATGGCCGACCCATCCGACTGGGCGCTGTTGAGCAGGCTCAATCACGTGCCCGCGCCACGCCGCATGCCGGCCGGCATCGTGCTGCGTTTGCCGTTCCAAAGGCTGCGCCAGGATCGGGACACGGCGCGCGTGGTCGCGACCAGCGGTCCGGTCGAGCACGCGTTCGACACGAGCCCTTATCTGCCGTTGAAGAGCGGTGAAACGCTTGCCGAAGGCGATCACTTGCGCACCGGCGCGAACGGGTTCGCGACGCTCGAACTGCCCGACGGCTCGTATGTGACGGTCGCGCAAAACGGCGAACTCAATATCGAGAGGCTGCGGCACATCACGCTGACCGGCGCGGCAGATCGCATCTTCCAGTTGCGTTCGGGCGAGGTCGAAAGCCAGGTCACGCATGCGACGCGACGCGACGATCGCTTCCAGATCCGGTCGCCTTCGGCGGTCGCCGGGGTGCGCGGTACGCGCTTCCGCGTCGATTACAACGGCGACACGCAGACCACCGCGGTGGCCGTGCTCGATGGCGCGGTCGGCGTCGATCCGGCCACGCAGCACGGCCAGAGCGCCGCGCCGGCGCCGGGCAGGCCGCTGCAGGCGTCCGACCAACTGGTCAAGGCAAGCTTCGGCAACGTCACGCACTCGGGCGAAGCGGTCGGCAGTCCGCTCCAACTGTTGCCGGCACCTTCGCTCGCGCGGCCGGCACGCGTGCAGGACGGCAAGACCGTCGCGTTCGACGTCAACCCGGCCGAGCACGCGCTCGGCTATCGGCTGCAGATTTCGCACGATGCCGATCAGCTCGACCTGGTGCGCGATCTACGCGTGAGCGTGCCCCACGCCGACTTCGGCGATCTGCCCGACGGCACGTACTTCGTGCGTGTTGCGTCGACCGATAGCAACGGCCTCGACGGCCTGCCGAGCGTGTATGCGTTCGAGCGCCGCCAACTCGGGCTGGACGCTTCGGCCACGCAGCGCGCGGGCAGCCACGACTACGAGTTCCGCTGGTTCGTCAGCCACAGCAACGTGCCGACGCGTTTTCGCTTCGTGCTCGCGATGACGGCTGATCTAAGCCATCCCGCGATCGATCGCACCGATCTCGCGGGCGGCGAGCTCGTGATCAGCGATCTGCCGCCAGGTGTCTACTACTGGACGATCGTCGCCGAGCAGTTCGACAACGGGCGCTTCTACGAAAAGAGCAGCCCGGTCCGCTCCTTTACGCTGGCGCGCTGACGCTGGTAGATTCTCGGAGCCGGCCTGCTGGCCGGTCCGTCCTCTGGTTCCCGACTACATCGTCCCTTGCCCGCCACTTCTACGCGACTGAGCCTCGATCCGCGCGCCCGTCTCGGACGGCGGGCCGGCCGGCGCTTTCTGACCGAGTGGCTCAGCGTTGGCTGCCTCGGCCTCGCGGTGATCCTGCTGACGTCGTTCGGGCGCGTCGGCGCGGGCATCGATCTGCTGGTGTACGACCAGTTTCTGAAGCTGCGCGCGCAGCCGCTGCTGTCGGACATCGTCGTCGTCGAGATCGACAATGCGACCATCGACGCGCTCGGCCGCTGGCCGTGGCCACGCAGCGTGCATGCGCGGCTCCTCGAGCAGCTCGCCGCGGCCAAACCTGCCGCGGTGATCTACGACGTGCTGTTCACCGAGCCCAACGTCGACGACGCCCGGCTCGCCCACGCCATCGCGCTGAGCCCGACCTATCTGCCCGTGCTGCTGACGCCGCCCGATGCGAGCGGCGAGCGCACCGTCGATGAACCCGTCACGCCGCTCGCGCAGGCAGCCGCCGGGCTCGGTCACATCAATTTCGAAGTGGACAGCGACGGCATCGTGCGCAGCGTCGCGCGCTTCCAGGGCGACGAGCACTCGCGCTGGCCGCAACTGACGGTGCTCGTCGCCGACGCGGTCGAACACGGCAAGCTGCATCTGCGCAACGGGCTGCCGCCGCGTCGCTCGAACGAGCCCGCGCGCGGCAGCGACGACGGCCGCGAAGACCGCTTCCTGATACCGTTCGGCCCGAATGCCGCGAGCTACGCGAGCTTCAGTTTCGCCGACGTGCTCGCCGGCAAGGTGCCGGCCGATCAGTTGCGCGGGCGCATCGTCGTGATCGGCGTGACGGCGTCGGGTCTGTACGACCGCTTCGCGACGCCTGTGTCGGGCGAGCTCGGTCCGCTGCCAGGCGTCTACATCCACGCGAACGTGCTCGACACGCTGCTGACCGGCCGCGAGATCCAGCCGGTCGCGCTGTGGATCGTGTTCGCGGCGGCACTCGCGCCGCTCGCCGCGTTGCTCGGCGGCTTCCTCGTACTGTCGCCGCGCCGCTCGCTGATGCTGACCGGCGCGCTGGTGCTGCTCGCCGTGGCCGGCAGCGCGCTGCTGCTGTACGGCGGCAGGCTGTGGATGTCGCCGGTGCCGGCGATCCTCGGCGTCGCGATCGTCTACCCGATCTGGAACTGGCGACGCCTCGAAATGACGATGGCGTATCTGCGCGGCGAGCTGCAACGTCTCGCCGACGAGCCGCATCTGCTGCCCGAAACGCCGAAGCGCCGCCGCGAGTTCGGCGGCGACGTGCTCGCGCAGCACATGGCGCTGATGGCTGAGGCCGCGCAACGGGTGCAGGACATGAAGCGCTTCGTGTGGGACAGCCTCGACAGCATGCCGGAGCCGATTCTCGTCAGCGATGTGGGCGGCGTCGTGCTGATCGCGAATCACGCGGCGAAAGCGCATTTCGCGCGGCTCGGTGCGCCGATGCCCGAGGGCCAGCCGATGCATAACGTGCTCGGCGGGCTCACGCTCGTGAAGACGATCGATACCGGCGCGGCCTCGGACAACCAGCGCAACGTGCACGCACACGCGCACTGGCCGGCGCCGCTCGATCCGACGCGCGGCGAGTTCGCGGCGCTGATGGCGCAGGGTGTCGAGGTGCGCGACACGAACGAGCGCGACCATCTGCTGCGCTATGCGACCTGCACCAACGCGCAGGGCGAGACGACCGGCTGGATCGCCGGTCTGGTCGACGTGTCGGCGCTGCATGCGGCCGAGCGTCAGCGCGAGGACGCGCTGCGGCTGCTGTCGCACGACATGCGCTCGCCGCAGGCGTCGATCATTGCGCTAGTCGAGATCGAGCGGGCGCGGACCGAGCCGGCGCTCGCGCGCGGCGTGCTCGAGCGCATCGAACGCTACGCGCAACGCGCGCTCACGCTCGCCGACGACTTCGTGCAACTGGCGCGCGCCGAATCGCAGGCCTATTTGCTCGAGCCGCTGAGCCTGACCGAACTCGTCATCGATGCGAGCGACGAGGTCTGGCCGCAGGCGCACGCGAAGCGCATTACGCTGCATACCGAAACCGGCGACGACAGCAACGACGATCCCTGGATTTGCGCCGACCGCTCACTGATGACACGCGCGCTCGTCAATATTCTGAACAACGCGGTCAAGTACAGTCCGCCCGACACGCGCATCGTGTGCAGCTTCGCGAGCCAGCCGGCGGCGAGGCGCGAGGGCAGCGGGGCGGCACGCGTCGCGTGCACGATTCGCGACCAGGGCTATGGCATCCCGAAGGAGCAGCAGGCGGGGCTATTCGAGCGCTTTCGCCGTTTTCACGAGGCAGAGCGGCCGGAAGTGGGCGGCGCGGGACTCGGCATGGCGTTCATCAAAACCGTCGTTACGCGCCACGGGGGCAGCGTCGAAGTCGTCAGCGCGCCCGGCGAGGGGACGGCGTTTACGATCTGGCTGCCCGCGCTCGACGACGCGCCGCTCGATGAAACGAGCGCACCGCGCGCCTGATGCGCTCGTGATGGATTCGATGGACTAGAGAGAAGACAGAAAATGGCGAAGATCGCTCACCTCTGTGCCGCGCTGGCCGCGGCGAGCCTCACCGCTTGCGCGGGCCTCGGCGCCGACGTACACACCGTCTGCGCTAACGGCGCCGACCACGCCGTTGCGCTGCAAGGCGAGCAGACCTATTCGCTCGCGCGCACGCAGGCGCAGGACGACAGCGCCGACCATCCGCAAGTCGAAAAGCTGCTGCGCGACGAGTTGGCGAAAAACGGCTTCGTCGATGCGGCGGGCAAGCCCGCGCATTATCTGCTGTCGATCGCGTATAGCACGCGGCCGGCGTCGATCGGCATTGGCGGTGGGGATTGCGCGCCCGCCGATTGCGGCGCGGGCAGCGACGGTCCAGGCGCGCTGCTTTTCGGGCGCAAGTATCAGCACGCGCTGACGCTGCGCTTTTTCGACTATGCGAGCGGCACCGAGCGCTACAAGGTCAGCGCGGTGTATAGCGATCGCGACGCGGACCCGCTGCATGCGCTGCCGCTGCTCGTGAAAACCGCGCTTGCGAAGCTGCCGTACGACGCGCCGGCCGACTGGCGCGTGAATCTCAGTATCGACAAGGCGAGCGGTGCGCCGAACGTCGAGTCGATGGAGCCGCTGCAGCGCTAAACAACGCATCTTCGAGTCGCCGGAGCCGTGCGTGTCGGTTATTCCGGCACCGGTTCGCCGCGTGGCCAGCGGTTTTCGAACACACAATCGGCTAGCGGCAGACGGCTCGCCCAGCGCTCCGTTTCGAGCATCGGCTCGCTGTAGAACGCATCGACGTGGCCGAGGCACAGAATCGCGACCGGCCGCGCGCCTTCCGGCATCGCCAGTAGCCGGTGCACCGCGTCGACATCGAACAGCGACACCCATCCAAGCCCGAGTCCTTCCGCGCGCGCGGCGAGCCACATGTTCTGGATCGCGCACGCGACCGAAGCGAGGTCCATCTCCGGCAGCGTGCGACGGCCGAACACGTGCTGCTCGCGCCCGTCCATCAACGCGATCACCAGCAGCTCCGCGCAGTCGCGCATGCCTTCGACCTTCAGCTTCATGAATTCGTCGCGGCGCTTGCCGAGCGCGTCGGCGGTAGCGAGCCGTTCGCGCTCGACGATGTCGCGCAAGCCCGTGCGCAGCGCCGCATCGGTGATGCGCACGATGCGCCACGGCTGCATGTAGCCGACGCTCGGCGCGTGATGCGCCGCGTCGAGCAGACGCCTTAGCACCGCCGGATCGACCGGATCGGGCACGAAGTGGCGCATGTCGCGGCGTTCGTAAATCGCGCGATAGACCGCATCGCGCTCGGAGTCGTCAAAAGGCTTCGCCATGAAAGAGGGCGGCCGTGAAAGCCGGGTTGGAGGGCCAGTAAGCGTGCATATAGGTTGCCACAATCGGGCCCACGCGGAACACCGCTTCGCCGGGGGTGTCGCTGCGCGCGCGGGTGGCGAAGCGCTGCGGCGCGAGCGGTGTCGCGAGCTTCGAGTAGTGGAACGTGTGGCCGGTCAGCGTGCCGTGGATGCCGTCGATCTGCTGCATGCCGAGCGACGTGAAGCGCGTTTGCATCGTCGCGTGACCGGGCAGCAGGCCGAGCATGCGCGTGCTCGTGCCTTGCGCGTCGGTCAGGGTGTCGAGCAGGTAGAGCATGCCGCCGCATTCGGCGACCACCGGTTTGTCCGCCGCGACGTGCGCGCGGATCGATGCCGCGCTGCTCATGTTGCCCGCGAGCGTCGCCATATGCAGTTCGGGATAGCCGCCCGGCAGATAGAGCGCGTGCGCGTCGGCGGGCAACGCTTCGTCGGCAAGCGGCGAGAAATAGCTGAGCCGCGCGCCGAGCGCTTCGAGCAGCGCGACGTTGGCGGGGTAGATGAACGAGAACGCGGCGTCACGCGCGATCGCGATGTGCGTGCCTTCGAGCAGACGCGGCAGCACCTCGGGCGACGGTGTGCCGAAATCGACCGGCGGCGGCAGTTCGGCGAGCGCGGTCGACGCGAGCGTATCCGCCGCGTGTTCGAGGCGCGCTTCGAGATCGTCGATCTCATCGGCTTGATGCAGGCCGAGGTGCCGGTCGGGCAGCGTGATCTCGTCGCTCGCGGCGATGTGGCCGCACCAGCGCAGTTCGGGCGGCAGCGCTTCCTGCAGCATCTGCGCGTGCCGGGCCGAGCCGACGCGATTCGCGAGCACGCCGTGAAACGGCAGTTGCGGTCTGAAGCGCGCAAGGCCGAACGCGAGCGCGCCGAAGGTCTGCGCCATTGCCTGCGCGGAAATCACCGCAAGCACCGGCACGCCGAACGTGGTCGCCAGATCGGCGCTGCTCGGCGTGCCGTCGAACAGGCCCATCACGCCTTCGATCAGGATCAGATCGGCTTCTTGTGCCGCCTGCGCGAGCAGGTTGCGGCACGCGCTTTCGCCGACCATCCATAGATCGAGCGACAGCACCGGCGCGCCGCTCGCGCGCGCGAGGATCATCGGGTCGAGAAAATCCGGTCCGGTCTTGAACACGCGCACGCGACGTCCGAGCCGCCGGTGATAGCGCGCGAGACCCGCGGTGATCGTGGTCTTGCCTTGTCCCGAGGCGGGCGCGCTGATGAACAGCGCGGGGCACGCTGCGGAGCGAGTCCCCTTGGGGGGCGCCCCGAAGGAAGTCCCGTTGGGGGGCGCGGACATCGCTCAGAACTCCACGCCGCGCTGTGCCTTCACACCCTGCTCGCGATACGGATGCTTGATCGCGCGCATTTCGGTGACGAGGTCGGCGGCTTCGATCAGCGCGTCGGGCGCATGGCGCCCGGTCACGACGACGTGCAGCATCGGCGCGCGCGCGTTAATCACGGCGAGCACTTCGTCGAGCGGCAGGTACTCGTACTTCAGCACGGTGTTCAGTTCGTCGAGGATCACCATCTGATAGTCGCCGCTTTCGATCATCCGCCGCGCTTCGTTCCAGCCCTTGCGCGCGGTTGCCATGTCGGCTTCGCGGTTCTGCGTGTTCCACGTATAGCCGTCGCCCATCGTGACGAAATCGCATTGCGCGATCGCTCCGAGGAAATCGCGCTCCGACGTATGCAGCGCGCCCTTGATGAACTGCACGACACCCAGCCGCATGCCGTGGCCGAGCACCCGCACGGCCATGCCGAACGCGGCCGTGCTCTTGCCCTTGCCGGTGCCGGTGTTGACGATCAGCAGGCCTTTTTCGACGGTAGCGCTGGCCTGCTTCTTTTCGTGGCCTTCGCGGCGCCGTTCGGTCATGCGTTGATGCGATTCGGGATCGGTTTTCATCGGAGGTCCTGGTCTTGAGGGGCGGGATGGAAGGGCGCTACGTCGCCGGGTGCGCTGTCGCTCGCCGCCGCAATCGCGACCGTAATGCCGGCGTGCGTGGTCTTGTGTACGACCAGACGTGCGTTTTGCGCGATTGTCGCGCGGACCGACGCTGCTGCCGCCAGTAGCGCACACGGTTCGCACACACCGTCGACACCAAGATGCGCGCGCGCGGCCGCCGACGGCGACGCGACCGGTGCGGCGGCGATCTGCTCGCGGCTGAACAGTTGCAGCGGTAGTTGATGGCGCGAACAGAATTCGAGCAGACCTGCTTCGTTGGCTTTGGCGTCGATCGTCGCAATGGTGTGGATCTGCTCGAAGGCATTCGAACCGAGTGCTGCGCGCACGGCGGCTTCGATGTCAGCCGCATCGCTGTGCAAGCGGCAACCTATGCCGACGCTCAGCGTTTTAATCGCGCTCGCAGCTTGTTCGTGATCGACTCGGCCGTCGCGTTTGGCCGCATCACGCGCAAGCGCGAACGAGGCCACGCCGCCGATCACGACGATCGCCGGCGAGCCGAGCCCCGCGCGCACGACCGCCTCGGCAAACTCGCGCAGCGGCGCGAGCACGTGACGCTGCTCCGGCCGCGTCGCCGATTCGATCGCCGCGCAGGGCGTATCGGCGGACATGCCGGCCGCGAGCAACGCGCCGACGATTTCGCCGAGCCGCCGCATGCCCATATAGATCACGAGCGTCATGCGCGTCGCGGCGAGCGCGGCCCAGTCCGGTTCGCCGCTGCCGGCGCCGTGGCCGGTGACGAACACGACGCCCTGCGCGTAATCGCGATGCGTGACCGCGATGCCGAGCGTCGCGGGCGCGGCGATGCCGGCCGTGATGCCGTTGATCACGTCGACTTCAACACCAGCCGCCTGCAGCGCCTGCAATTCTTCGCCGCCGCGGCCGAACACGAACGGATCGCCGCCTTTGAGCCGCGCCACGCTGCGTCCCGCGCGCAGATGCCCGAGCATTTGCGCGACGATGTCCGCTTGCGGAGTCGACGGATGGCCGCCGCGCTTGCCGACGTATACGACTTGCGCGTTGGCGCCCGCGAACTGCAGAACGTCGGGATTGACCAGATCGTCGACCAGCACGACATCGGCCTGCGCGAGCGCACGGGTGGCCTTCAGCGTCATCAGTTCGACGTCGCCGGGACCGGCGCCGATCAGCCAGGCGCGCGTCATCGCGGCGTGCATGGCGCATGCCATGCGGAGATGGGAGGGGAGTGGCGGCGTGCGACGGTGCGCGCGGCGGTGAATATGGATGTCATGCGGTACAGCGAATCCGGGCGCGGCCACTCGTGCGGTTCGCGGCGGATTCTTCAGTGAGAACGCCACGACACGCGCGATGCCGCGCTACTACGCCTTCACATCCGTTCCCCGCGGATTCCGGCGGCCGGCGGCGCAACCCGATGCACGCATGCATGCGGCGCCGCCTCCGCGTCTGGCCGGTATCCGGGCTGGCGGCCTCACGCGCTTCGCCTTCCCGTCCCGGTTTGCGAATCTGCGGATTCGCGGGGACAGTGGCATCAAAAAACGCATGCGCGGCACAGCGGAATCGAAGCTGAATCGAACCGCGCGCCGCAGGTCGCTTACCGTTGCGGGGACAGCACAGGTTGAACGCGCGACGCGCTGCCTGTTTCCCGTTTAACTGCACATGCGAGCGCATGTGCGGGCACCAAACGCGCGCATACGATAGCACATGACGCCTTGCCGGATAAGCCGCGGCGGCGCTTTCCGACGCCCTGCGTTCCTTGACTGCGCATGCCCGGGGGCCTACACTCGCACGCACTTTGGGTGCTCGCGTGCGCGTTCGTGCGCATGCAGTTAAACGGGAAACAGGGAGCCATCTGCGCTAGAGCGGCTAACCTGTGCTGTCCCCGCAACGGTAAGCGGAAAGCGGTTCCGGCTTGATAGCCGGGCGCCGCGGTGCCGACTTCGATGTCCTCGCGCAAGGTCGCGTCGACATATCACCACTGGACGAGAAACCACTCGTCCGGGAAGGGGAAGCGGCGCTTTCGCCAGCCCGGATACCGGCCCGAAGAAGCAGAACGACCGCCGCGGGGATGCGGCGGCGCGTTCATGACCTCAGTTCCGCTTTCTGTATTTCCGTTGTCGCGGCAATGCCGTCGTTCGTCCCCGTGTCTGGTGATCGCTGGTACTGTTGCGCGTGCTTCATTCGCTCCATTCGCCAGCCGATGCCGACCGATGCGCGGAACTTGCGGCAGACCAATGCAACGCAAAGGGATGGACCTCACGATGCAAACTCAATTGCGCAAGATTCCCGTCACGATCGTTACCGGCTTTCTCGGCAGTGGCAAAACTACGTTGCTGCGGCACATCCTTCAGCATGCGGGCGGCAAGCGCATCGCGGTGATCGTCAACGAGTTCGGCGAACTCGGCATCGACGGCGAAATCCTCAAGGGCTGCGGCATCGGTTGCGATGAAAACGGCGTCGAGACCGAAGGGCAATTGTATGAACTCGCGAACGGTTGTCTGTGCTGCACCGTGCAGGAAGAGTTTTTCCCGGTGATGGAAAAGCTCGCTGAGCGGCGCGACGAACTCGATCACGTGCTGATCGAAACCTCGGGGCTCGCATTGCCGAAGCCGCTCGTGCAGGCGTTCAACTGGCCGCAGATCCGCAACGGCTTCACGGTCGACGCGGTGGTGACGGTGGTGGATGGCCCCGCCGCCGCAAGCGGCCAGTTCGCCGATAACCCGGTCGCCGTCGATGCGCAGCGCAAGGCCGATCCGAATCTCGATCACGAGTCGCCGCTGCACGAGCTGTTCGAAGACCAGTTGTCGGCCGCCGATCTGGTGATTCTGAACAAGACCGATCTGATCGACGACGCGCGGCAGCACGAAGTGGAAGCCGCGATCCGCGCGGAGATTCCGCCGCAGGTGAAGATCGTGCGCGCGCAGCGGGGGCAGCTCGACCTGCATACGCTGCTGGGGCTCGAAGCGGCGTCGGAACAGACGATCCATCTGCGTCACGACCACCACGGTTCCGCCGACGACCCCGATCATCACCACGACGAATTCGATTCGGTCGTCGTGCAGGCATCGGTGCCGTCGCGCGACGCGGCGCTCGCCGCGTTGCAGACGCTGGTCGAAAGCCACACGATTTACCGTGTCAAAGGCTTCGCGGCACTGCCGGGCGCGGCGATGCGCCTCGTGATCCAGGGCGTTGGCCGGCGCTTCGACAGCTACTTCGACCGGCGCTGGCAGGCGGGCGAAAGCGGCGACGACGCCCTGAGCCGCTTCGTGCTGATCGGCGAAGACCTCGATCAACCCGCGCTGCAACAGGCATTCGACGCGGCGCTCGGCGCGACGTCGAACGCGACGGCATAACGGGCGCGCCAGCATGCATTTGCTGCGCACGACGCCGGGCGGTTTCGTCGACGATACGCAGGGCGTGATCCGCATCGATCAGCAGCCCGCCGAGATCGTCGTGCTCAGTTCCGCCGACACCACGCTGTCGCTGCTCGCGAGCGTGGTGCCGCGTCTCGATGACGGCTTCCCGAGCCTGCGGCTCGCGAACGTCACGTATCTGCGTCAGCCGGCCTCGGTCGATTTCTATCTCGACGACGTGTTGCAGCATGCGCGCGTGGTCGTCGTCGATCATCTCGGCGGCGAAGCGTATTGGCCGTACGGCATCGAGCAGGTCGTCGCGCTCGCGCAGCGCAAACAGCAAACGCTCGCGATGTTTTCCGGCGATCTGCAGGAGGACCCGAACCTGCTCGCGCGCAGCACCGCGAGCGCCGAGTTGTGTCAGCAGTTGTGGCGCTATCTGCGCGAGGGCGGTCCGCAGAACGCCGAGGCGTTTTTGCGCTGCATCGCGTACCGCGCGCTCGGTTGGGGGCGCGCGCCCGAGCCGCCGCGCGCATTGCCGGCCGCGTCGCTGTATCACCCCGAGCGCGATACGCCTACCGTTGCCGACTGGCAGGCGCGTTGGCGGCAGGACGCGCCGGTTGTCGCGATCCTGTTCTACAAGGCGCATCTGCAGGCCGCCAATACCGCGGTGTTCGATGCGCTGATCGATGCGCTCGAAGCGCAAGGGCTCAATCCGCTGCCGCTCGCGATCACGTCGTTGAAGGATGCGATGAGCCGCGATGTCGTGCAGTCGCTGTGCGCGCAACATGGCGTCGCGCTGGTGCTGAACACCACCGCGTTCGCCGCGTCCGCGATCGACGACCCCGAGCCGCTCGCACTCGCCGGCGACGCGCCGGTGTTCCAGGTGATCCTGAGCGGCGGCAATCGCGACGATTGGCTGAAAGACAACCACGGCCTCAATTCGCGCGACATCGCGATGCACGTCGCGCTGCCCGAGGTGGACGGGCGCATCATCACGCGCGCGATCAGCTTCAAGGGGCTCGCGTATCGCTGTGCGCATACGCAGGTCGACGTGGTTCGTTATCAGCCCGACCTCGAACGGGTGCGCTTTCTCGCCGAGCTGAGCCGGCGCTGGTGCCGTCTGCGTTCGCTCGATAACGCCGACAAGAAAGTCGCGTTGATTCTCGCGAACTATCCGATGAGCGAAGGGCGCATCGGCAATGGCGTGGGACTCGATACGCCGGCATCGGTGGTCGGCATTCTGTCGATGCTGCGCGATGAAGGCTATCGTGTCGGCGAATTGCCAGACAGCGGCGACGCGTTGTTGAACAGGCTGACCGAGGGCGTGACCAACGATCCGGTCGTCCGCGATCTGCGTCCGGCCCTGCAAAGCCTCGCACTCGACGACTATCGCGCGCATTTCGACGCGTTGCCGGCGAGCGTGCGCGACGCGTTGAACGCGCGCTGGGGCAAGCCCGACCAGGACCCGACGCTGCGGCGCGGCCGTTTCATGATCGCGGGCTGGCGCTGCGGGCAGGTGTTCGTCGGCATTCAGCCTTCGCGTTCGCGCGAGCAAGGCGACTATGCGAGCTATCACGATGCCGAGCTCGTACCGCCGCATGCGTACCTCGCGTTCTACTTCTGGCTGCGCCACCAGTTCGGCATCGACGCGGTCGTGCACGTCGGCAAGCACGGCAACCTGGAGTGGCTGCCGGGCAAAAGCGTCGCGCTGAGCGATGCGTGCTGGCCCGATCTGATTCTCGGGCCGATGCCGCATCTGTATCCGTTCATCGTCAACGATCCGGGCGAGGGCAGCCAGGCGAAGCGGCGCGCGCAGGCGGTGATCATCGATCATCTGATGCCGCCGCTTACGCGCGCTGAAAGCTACGGGCCGCTGCAAGACCTCGAACGCCAGGTCGACGAATACTACGAAGCATTGATGGTCGATTCGCGTCGCGCAAAGCTCTTGCGTCGCACGATTCTGACGACGATCGTCGAGCATCGGCTGCACGAAGAGCTGAGTCTCGCGGCGCCGAACGGACAGGACGATGAAGACGCGCTGCTCACGCGCGTCGATGCGTGGCTGTGCGAGCTGAAGGAAGCGCAGATTCGCGATGGCCTGCATACGTTCGGGCAGTCGCCGCGCGGCGTGCAGCGACGCGATACGCTGCTCGCGCTCGGGCGCTTTCCCATCGGCGATGGACAGGGCGGCAAGGCAGGGCTCGTCGACGCGCTGGCGCGCGATCTGCGCATCGATCATCTGTTCGATCCGTTGAGCGTGGATTGGGCCGCCGCATGGGACGGCCCGCGTCCCGAAGTTTTGCAGCGGGTCAGCGACGCACCGTGGCGACATTGCGGCGATACCCGCGAGCGCCTGGAGTTGCTTGCGGGCGAGCTGTTGCGCGGCGTCTGCGGTGTCGATTGCGATGACGCGGATCGTTCGTGGGCCGTCCCCGCAGGCGACGAAAGTCTGCCGCAAGCGGCACAGGTGATCGCGCGCCTGCGCGACGACGTGCTGCCGCGCCTCGACGCCTGCGGTCCGCAGGAAATGACGCAGCTCAAGCGCGGCCTCGAAGGGCGTTTCGTGCCGCCAGGTCCGAGCGGCTCGCCTTCGCGCGGTCGGCCCGACGTATTGCCCACCGGCCGCAACTTCTATTCGGTCGACACGCGCGCGGTGCCGACCCAAGCCGCGTGGGCACTCGGCCTGAAATCGGCACAGCAACTGATCGAGCGGCATCTGCAGGAGCATGGCGATTATCCGCGCGCGATCGGCCTGTCGGTCTGGGGCACCGCGACGATGCGCACCGGCGGCGACGATATCGCCCAGGCGCTCGCGCTGCTCGGCGTGCGGCCGAAGTGGGCGCCGGGCAGTCATCGCGTGACGGACTTCGAGATCATGCCGATCGAAGCGTTCGACCGGCCGCGTATCGACGTCACGCTGCGCGTATCCGGCTTCTTTCGCGATGCGTTCGCCAACGTGATGCATCTGTTCGATGCGGCCGTACAAGCCGTTGCCGAACTCGACGAGCCCGCGGAGCTGAATCCGATTCGCGCGCGCGTGCAGCGCGAACGCGATGCGTTGATCGCCCGCGGCATGGACCCGGTCGATGCGCGCAAGCGCGCCGGCTGGCGCGTGTTCAGCGCGCGACCCGGCGCGTACGGCGCGGGTCTGCAGCAGATGATCGACTCGCGCGAGTGGCAGACCGACGCCGATCTGGCGAACGCGTACCAGGCGTGGGGCGGATATGCGTATGCGCAGAAGAGCGCGGGCGAGGAAGCGCATCAAGCGTTTGGCGCGCGCCTCGCAGCGCTGGATGTGGTGCTGCAGAACCAGGACAACCGTGAGCACGACGTGCTCGATTCGAACGACTACTACCAGTTTCAGGGTGGCATGGTCGCGGCGGTACGGCATCTGGCCGGTCAGCAGCCGAGTGTCTATCACGCCGATCACAGCAATCCGGCCGCGCCGCGCGTGCGGACGCTGCAGGAGGAGATTGCGCGCGTGATCCGCTCGCGCGTCGTCAATCCGAAATGGCTCGATGGCGTGAAGCGCCACGGCTACAAGGGCGCGGCCGAGATCGCCGCGACCGTCGACTATCTGTATGGCTACGACGCGACCGCGCGCGTGATCGCCGATCATCAATACGCGCTCGTCGCCGATGCTTATCTGAACGACGCCGACACCCGCGCGTTCATGCAACGGCACAACCCGCATGCGCTGCATTCGATCTGCGAGCGTTTGCTCGAAGCGATGCAGCGAGAGCTGTGGCAGCAGCCGGGCGACTATCGCGCGCAGGTGGAAGCGCATCTGCTTGCGAGCGAACAGCAGATCGAAGGAAGACAAACATGAATGGAGCGATGCTAGGAACGGACGGCCTGGGTGGCGCCGGCTCCTCGTCGGGCACCGCGTCGCGGCCGGTTTTTCCGTTTGCGGCGCTGATTGGCCAGACTTCGCTGCAGCAGGCGCTGGTGCTCGCCGCGATCGATCCGGGCTTGGGCGGCGTACTGATTAGCGGACCGCGCGGCACCGCGAAGTCCACCGCCGCGCGCGCGCTCGCCGAACTGCTGCCGGAAGGGCAGTTCGTGAATCTGCCGCTTGGCGCGAGCGAGGATCGTCTGATCGGCACGCTCGATATCGAAACCGTGCTGCGCGACGGTTCGGTGCGCTTCTCGCCGGGGCTGCTCGCGAAGGCGCATCGCGGCGTGCTGTACGTCGACGAAGTCAATCTGCTGCCCGATGCGCTCGTCGATGCGTTGCTCGATGCGGCGGCGAGCGGCGTGAATACCGTCGAACGTGATGGCGTGTCGCACAGTCATGACGCGAGCTTCGTGCTGATCGGCACGATGAATCCCGAAGAGGGCGAGTTGCGGCCCCAGCTGATCGACCGCTTCGGTCTGATGGTGGAGTTGCAGAACGCGTTCGAGCCGCAGGTGCGGCAGGCGATCGTCAAAGCGCGGTTCGCGTTCGATCTCGATCCCACGGGGTTTCGTGCCTCTTATGCGGAGCGGCAGGCTTCATACGTGCAGCGAATTCGCTCGGCGCGCGCGGCGCTGCCGCTGCTGGCGTTCGATGACACCGTCCATGCGCGCGTGAGCACGTTGTGCATCGACGCGGCCGTCGACGGCCTGCGCGCCGACCTCGTGATGCTGCGCGCGGCGCGCGCGCTGGCCGCGTTCGAACAGACGGATGCGGTGACGGTCGGACATGTGGAGCGCGTCGCCGATGCGGTGCTGCTTCATCGGCGACGTCAGCATGATTCGCAACATGTGAATCAGCGTCAGCCGGAAAGCGAGGCGCGGTCACAGGGCGTCGCCGGGGGGGCGTCCGGCGATACGGCGATATCTTCCGCTGACTCCGACTGGGGTTACCTGCCGCCCGAGCCGACCGCGACTGTGCCTGTCAAAGGCGTCATTCCGCTCGACGCAAAAAAACGCTGAGCCATCGGAAGGGCGCCGCCGCTGACTCGCGCAGCGGTTTTCGATGGCCGCAAGGTGCGGGGGCGGATGCGCGCGACACGTCGCGCGGCGAACCTGGCCGGCGCATTGCCTGGCCACCGACGCTCGCCGCGATGCGCGAGCGCACACTGCGTCGCGAGCATTTGCGTTTCGCACGCGAAGCGCCGCGCGGCGCTGTGCTGCATTGCTTCCTGCTCGATTGCTCCGGGTCGATGCTGGCCGGCAAACGCCTCGCGCTCGCGAAGGGGCTACTGACTGCCTTGTTCGACCGTGCGAGTGCGATGCGCACCGAGGCTGCGCTGATCTGCTTCGGCGGTGCGGGCGCGGACATACGCTTCGGCCCCGCCGTGCCGCGCTGGTGGAACGAACGATGGCTCGCGCCCGTGGGCGGAGGTGGCGGCTCGCCGCTCGCGTCGGGCGTGCGGAGCGCCGCGCATTTGCTCGAGCGCTGCGCGCGGCGACGGCCGGCCCAGCAGCGCTGGCTCTGGATTCTGACCGACGGCCGCACGCGCGACGAACCCGCGCGGCCGGCCGACGCCCACGAAGTCGTGTTCGTCGATTTCGAGCGTGGTGCGATACGGCTCGGCCGTTGCGAAGTGCTCGCCAATGCGTGGGGAGCGCGGCGGTTGACGCCGGAACAGCTGATCGGCTGATCGATGTGTGCGCAGCGAGCTCGGACTGCTCCGTTCGCGCGCGCGTTGGTTGCCAGCCGGAGCGTCTATTTCAGCCCGTTGGACCAATGCTGCACATCCTCCTGACGATCGAACACGAACACCTTCATCGCCATCTGTTGAGCGGAATCGAGTTGATCCAGTTCGAGCCCATGCATGGACGGCTCGCCAGGCGTCTTGCCCTTCTGAACGTTGCGGATCACTGCCATCGTCTCGATCTGCGAATCGTATTCGGCCGACTTCAGCCGAAACGCGATGCGTAGCCGCTCGCCGACCTCGCCCAGTGTCCATGACGCGCACAACGACATGCCGAGTGCGCTGATGCCTTTGGCGAGGCCAAGGCCTTCGTACGTGTCGCCGGCCCCACCGATGCCAAACCGCACGGGCAGATGCGCGTGGACGCGGATCGATTTGCGCTCGCGTAGCCGGCGGACCATGCCGGGTCTCGACAACACGACATAGTCGAACGGCACGCGGCAGACTGCTTCGACCGTGCAGACGAAACGGAACACGGCCTGACTCGCGATCGCGACGAGCTCGACGTTCTCGCCGGGCGTGAGCGGCAGCGGTTGGCCCTGCTGCATCGGCGGCGTGACGAACAGCGCATGATTCGGTGCGAAACCGATGATGCGGCATGGGTGCATCGGCGCGCCGCTGCCGAGTTGCGAACGCATGCCGATCAGGGCGCCGATCTCGAGGTGCATGTCTTTCAGCGTCAGCTCGCCGGTCTCGTCGGGCTGGGTCGTGGGCGCCGGCGGTTGTTGTGCGCCGAGGTCGTACAGGTCGCCGCGGTGCGGGTGGAAGTGTTGAAACAGAAAGGCGCGTTCGTCGGTGGTCGCGAGCGTCGTCGCGCTTGCGAACAGCAGCGTACCGTCGGCATCGACGATCGGCCATGGGAGCGGCGTGCCTACCGGCACCGAATCGGGTTCGAGCGCCGGCGATGCAGCGGCGCGCTGGGTTTCCTCGACGTGTGCGTCGACGGGATTGTCCATAGTCGGCAGCTAATTTAAGTGGCGGGATGATCTGATTGACGGCGAGGAAGGGTAAAACTTTAACTTGGGGAGCGGTGGCGGATTCGAGCTGTGCACGGACTACTTTGTTTTGTCGGTATCTGGACTTCAGTGGATTGAATTGGAGGACTAACTATTTTTGCTTCTTTTTAGGTCTGACGTGAGTTGACTCTTTTGCGGGTGTGGGCAAGGAGATGGAGACGAGTGTCTTTGCTCCCAAAAGAAATTCGCAGAAGGGGCTTGACGGGTTGCCGACCGCTCTCCATAATCTCGCTTCTCTGCTGCAGACGCAGCGACGCAAACGAAGCAGTGCCGGGTGGTGGTAGTTCAGGCGCTGCGGGTTGGGCGGATCGATCTTTAAAAACTAACAGCCGATAAGT